>DXGD01000238.1 GCA_019114115.1 Candidatus Nesterenkonia stercoripullorum | reverse complement strand
GAACCGGAATGGCCGGCTGGGCTGGAGCTCTTTCACGACAGAAGCTACGGCACGACCCACGTCTGGCTTGCCGAACCGGAATAGTCTGCTCAGCCCGCGTCGGCAGGCCCTTCGGCCCAGGTCCGCAGCTCATCTCCAGTGAGCACCTCGCCAGGGTGCGGGCCAGCCGCCCACAGGACCTCCGATTCGCGGGATTCGATCGCGCGGAAGGGCCGCAGCGTCAGGACCAGATTGCCCTCTGCCTCAGCCTCCACGACGTCAGCAGGGGCGCTGAGCAGCGCATGATCCCATGCCGATAGGGACGGATACTCCTTGGCGAGCGCGGTGACCACGCGGTGGACCAGGCTGCGGGCGAACGCCATCCCCGGCACGTCTCCCAGGTTCAGCAGCAGCAGCGAGCGGTCGAGGTCAGCGGGCTCGCCGTCGCCCAGGGTATGCGGGGAGGCTGCCCGACCGGGCTCTTCCAGCGCCGTGAGCAGTGTGGCGAAGAAGTCCGCGCTGATCACCGGTTCGGGTGCGTCGGAGCCGTTGAAGAGATCCACCACGACGACGTCGAACCTCTCACCCGCCAACTCGCCGCCGTCCTCCAGCACTGCTGCGGCGTCGGCGACCAGGTTCCGTGGCGCGCAGGTCATGGGGAGCGCGTCGAGGACGAAATCCACGAGGCCCCCTTCATAGTCCACCACGGTCTGTGCAGTATGGGGCCGCTCCGCCTCGATCCAGCGCGGAAGTGTGAGCGCTCCCGCACCCAGATGCAGCACCGACAGTGTGTGCAGCGACGTCCGTGTGTGCAGCGACGTCAGTGGCGTCAGCGGTCCCAGCGTGGTGCAGGCTGAGGCTATCCGGAATGTGTAGTCATGCAGCAGGAAACTCGGGTCAGATACCTCGACGTGGGACTGCTCGGCCCCGTCGATGCTGAGCATCACGCCGCTGTCGGTCAGCTCGTCATGCTCCAGCCTCGCGACCCGGCCTGAAGGCTCCAGGCGCTGCTCCCGCGGCAAGGACGGAGAGGACGACGCCGGCGATGAGACCGAGGGTGAGGTCGCCGCGGCGCCCGCCGAGGTGCCTGGGGCGCCCGCCGCGAGGGGAGCGGTGCTGCGGGCAGGCTCCCGGTCGGCACTCATGAGTGCCGGTCCAATGCGGCCGGAAGCCTGCTGGATATCCGCTGCAGAGCGTCCTCGATAGTGGCGTGGTTCTTGCAGAAGGCGAATCGCACGAGCTTCTGGAGCTCGTCCTGCGGCTCGGCAGCATGCTGGATCGTCAGGGCCGCCACCGGGATGGCAGCTACCTTGACCTCATTCGCCAGCACCGTGCAGAACTCTTCGGCGCTGAGGTCGGTGACCCCCGAGATGTTCGCCACCGTGAAATAGCCGGCGTCGGCCCGATTGGGTCGCAGGCCGGCGGCGTCGAGCCCTTCGCGCAGAATATCCCGGCCCGCGCTGAGCTGGGCGGCGTTCTCGGCGAAGTAGCCGCGATCATCTCGGATGCCCTCGGCCACTGCCCACTGATAGGCCGGGCCCGAGGAGTAGCTGAGGAACTGCTTGATGCCACGCAGATGGTTGATGAGCTCGGACCCTCCTGCGACCCAGCCCACTTTCCAGCCGGTCAGGGAGAAGGACTTGCCCGCCGACCCGACGGCGACGGCGACGTCCTTGGCTCCGGGCACCGAGAGGATGGAACGGTGGGCGTGGGCCGCGCCGTCGAGCACCAGCTGCTCATAGACCTCATCGCACATCACGGTGACTCCGTGCTTCTTCGCGATCTCGACGATCCGCGCCAGCTCCGCCGGGCTGAACACCGTCCCGGTCGGATTGTGCGGCGTGTTCAGGAGGACGAGGGAGGTCTTAGCCGTGATGGCGTCCTCCAGGGCCTCGATATCAGGACGGAAATCGGGCCCGCGCAGGGGGATGCCTTTCAGTGAAGCGCCTGCCAACGCTGAGCAGGCACCGTAGGAATCGTAGTGCGGCTCGAAGGTCAGGACTTCGCTGCCGGGCCAGGCGAAGGCCAGGATCGCGGCGGTGATGCCTTCCGTGGCGCCGGTGGTCACGATGACCTCGTCCTCGGGATCGAGCGCGACGCCGTGACGATCCTGATGGTCTGCGGCGACTGCCTCCCGCAGGCTGAGGAGTCCCAGCCCGGGGGCGTACTGGTTGCCCGGCCCGACGTCGGCATCGGTGATGGCGGCGGCAGCCTGTTCAAGCATCCACTGCGGGCCCTGTGAGTCGGGGAAGCCTTGCCCCAGGTTCGCGGCATCGTTCTGCAGAGCCAGTGCGGTGGTGCGTTCGTAGATCGTGGGAAGCACTCGCCCGGAGGAGAAGTCATAGGTATTGGCTCCGATCGCGGCCTTCGCCCAGAGCGGTTTATGGTCCAGGGCCACCCGCGAGCCGGAGAGGCCCGGCCGCCGTCGTCGCGGACCCGGAGAGACGCTGTCCGTGACGCTGGGGGCCGATGCGACAGCCGGGGACTCGGCAGTCTGGGAAGCATGATGATCTGGTCGGGATGGTGAAGGCATGAGACCCATCGTAAACAACTCCGGCCGAGCGCAGTACAGGGAACAGGCCGAGAAGCGCGTCGTCACCCCCACCGCGCCCGAGTGTGCCCCGGCCGGGGCCTCTGCAATCTGAGGACACGGCAGCTCGTGTAGGTGGGCCGCCTGACGTAGGGTCTTAGGTATGCAATCTGCTGTGTGCCCAGGCTCTTTCGACCCGCTCCACAATGGCCACGTGGAGATCATCGCCCGTGCCTCGAACCTGTTCGACGAAGTCATCGTGGCGGTGTCGGCGAATATGAATAAGCGGCCTCGGTTCAGCCTGGAGCAGCGGATCGAGATGGCCCGTGAGACGTTTTCCTATGTGCGCGGGGTCTCCGTCGTCGCCCTGAGTCACGGCCTGCTCGTGGATTTCTGCCGTGAAGTGGGGGCCAACGCCGTGGTCAAAGGTCTCAGAGATGACCGTGACCTGCTCTATGAGACGCCCATGGCCACTATGAACAGGCACCTTTCAGGGCTGGAGACGGTTTTCCTGCCCGCCGATGGCCGCTACAGCCACCTCTCGTCGACACTGGTCAAGGAAGTGCATGATCTGGGTGGCGACATTTCGGAATGCGTTCCCCGGGCAGTGCAGCGCAGGCTCACGGAATCACTGCGCTGAACGCATTGGTTCCGCATGGAGTGTGGCGTAGATCACGACACGCATGACGGGGATGTCACTT
>DXGD01000237.1 GCA_019114115.1 Candidatus Nesterenkonia stercoripullorum | reverse complement strand
GTGGGCAGCACGGAGGAAGAGTTCCGTCAGCGCATCCGGGATCTCTGCGAGCAGGTCTCGGCCGCGGTCAACCGCGGCGTGACCTACATCGTCCTCTCCGATCGTGACTCCAACGCGCAGTGGGCGCCCATCCCGTCGATGCTGCTGCTCTCAGCGGTGCACCATCATCTGCTGAAGTCGGCCAACCGGACGAAGGCCTCGCTCATCGTCGAGGCCGGCGACGTCCGTGAGGTCCATCATGTAGCCTGCCTGATCGGCTACGGGGCCGCGGCCGTCAACCCGTACCTGGCGATGGAAACCGCCGAGGATATGGTCAATCACGGCCTCATCTCCGATGTCACCGTCGAGCAGGCCGTGCAGAACCTGTTAAAGGCGCTGGGCAAGGGCGTCCTGAAGATCATGTCCAAGATGGGCATCTCCACAGTTGCCTCCTATGCAGGTGCGCAGACGTTCGAGGCGATCGGCCTCGCGCAGAACGTCGTCGACCAGTACTTCTCCGGCACCCACTCGCCGATGGGTGGCGTGGGGCTCAACGTCATCTCGCAGGAAGCTATGGCACGTCATGCCAAGGCCTATCCTGAGGACGGCAATGACATGGGCCGGGGCGAGGATCTCGACGTCGGCGGGGAGTACCAGTGGCGCCGTGAGGGACCGCCCCACCTGTTCAACCCGGAAACGATCTTCAAGCTGCAGCATTCCACCCGCTCCCGGCGGTACGACATCTTCAAGCAGTACACGAAGTCCGTCGATGATCAGTCGGAGCGGCTGCTGACCCTGCGTGGTCTGATGAAGCTCGATGCGCAGCGTCAGTCCGTGCCGCTGAGCGAAGTGGAGCCTGTCAGCGAGATCGTCAAGCGCTTCAACACCGGTGCGATGAGCTACGGCTCGATCTCGCAGGAGGCGCACGAGACGCTGGCCATCGCGATGAACCGGCTCGGCGGCCGGTCCAACACCGGTGAGGGCGGGGAGCACCCGCAGCGCCTGATCGACCCCGAGCGTCGCTCGGCGATCAAGCAGGTCGCTTCGGGACGCTTCGGAGTCACCAGTCAGTACCTCACGCACGCCAACGATCTGCAGATCAAGATGGCGCAGGGGGCCAAGCCCGGCGAGGGCGGACAGCTCATGGGCAAGAAGGTCTACCCGTGGGTCGCCGAGACCAGGCATTCCACTCCGGGTGTCTCCCTGGTCTCACCGCCTCCGCACCACGACATCTACTCGATCGAAGACTTGGCGCAGCTGATCTACGATCTGAAGCGCTCCAACACCGGCTCCCGGGTGCACGTCAAGCTCGTGGCCCTGCACGGTGTGGGCACAGTGGCGGCCGGCGTGACCAAGGCCAAGGCCGACGTCGTCCTGATCTCCGGGCACGACGGCGGCACCGGCGCGTCACCGCTGAATTCGCTCAAGCACGCCGGGGCTCCCTGGGAGCTCGGCCTGGCGGAAGCGCAGCAGACGCTCATGCTCAACGGCCTGCGCGAACGGGTGACGGTCCAGGTCGACGGTCAGCTCAAAACAGGTCGCGACGTCGTGATCGCCGCCCTTCTGGGTGCTGAGGAGTACGGTTTCGCCACTGCGCCGCTGGTGGTCTCGGGCTGCATCATGATGCGGGTCTGCCACCTGGACACCTGCCCCGTCGGCGTGGCGACGCAGAACCCGATTCTGCGTGACCGCTTCACCGGCCAGGCCGACCATGTGGTGAACTTCTTCGAGTTCGTCGCCCAGGAGGTGCGCGAGTACCTTGCCGAGCTGGGCTTCCGTAGCCTCGACGAGGCGATCGGGCATATCGACTCACTCGATATGGATCGTGCGCGCAGGCATTGGAAGTCCGACGGCCTCGACCTGGACAAGGTCCTGCACGGATACGATCCGCGGGACCCGGGGACCTCCTCGATGCTGCGCCGCACCCGCGGCCAGGATCACGAGCTGGAGAAGCATTTCGATGTCTCGATCATCGAGCAGGCTCACTCGGCGATCAAGCACGGCCAGCATGTGCGCCTCGAGAAGAGGATCATCAACACGGATCGGTCCGTGGGCACGATGCTCGGCCATGAGGTGACGAAGGTGCTGGGGCTGAAAGCGCTGGATCACCACACGATCGAGATCGACCTGACAGGCGAGGCCGGTCAGTCGCTGGGAGCTTTCGTTCCGCACGGCATTACGCTGCGCCTGAGCGGTGACGCCAATGACTATGTCGGCAAGGGACTCTCCGGCGGCAAGATCATCGTCCGGCCCGACCTCTCGGCGCCGCTGGTGGCCGAGTCCAACGTCATCGCCGGCAACGTCATCGGGTATGGCGCGACCTCGGGGGAGATGTTCCTGCGGGGTCAGGTCGGGGAGCGCTTCCTGGTCCGCAACTCAGGGGCCACGGCAGTCGTCGAGGGCATCGGTGACCACGGTTGCGAGTACATGACCGGTGGCCAGGCCCTGATCCTCGGACCGACGGGGCGCAATTTCGGGGCCGGCATGTCCGGAGGCACAGCCTATGTGCTCGACTTCGACTCCTCGAAGCTGAATTCCCAGGCAGAGGCCGAGGGAGACCTCCTGCTGCTGCCCTTGGACGAGGAGGACCAGCAGATCGTCCGTGACTTGCTGCAGGTCCAGGGTGAGGAGACCGGCTCAGTGGTCGCGCAGCGGCTGCTCGAGAACCTCGATGGGGCTTTCGAGCGGATCACCAAGATCCTGCCGAAGAACTTCGACGCCGTCCTGCGGGCTCGGTCTGACGCGCTGGACGAGGGCCTCGACCCCGACGGCAATGAGACCTGGGAGAAAATTCTGGAGGTGACCCGTGGCTGATCCACGCGGATTCTTGAAATACCGGGAGCGCGACGACCGCCCCTCACGGCCGGTGCCGGTGCGCATCATGGACTTCAACGAGGTCTATGAGCGCAATGAGCGCGGCATCGTGAAGACTCAGGCCAGCAGGTGCATGGACTGCGGCGTGCCGTTCTGCCACACAGGCTGCCCGCTGGGCAACCTGATCCCCGAGTGGAACGACCTCATCTGGCGTGACCAGTGGGAAGAGGCTTCGGCCCGGCTGCACATGACGAACAACTTCCCGGAGTTCACCGGACGCATCTGCCCGGCGCCGTGCGAGACCTCGTGCGTGCTGGGGATCAACCAGCCGGCCGTCACCATCAAGCAGT
>DXGD01000236.1 GCA_019114115.1 Candidatus Nesterenkonia stercoripullorum | reverse complement strand
ATACCCAGTCGGAGGATTTCACCGTGTTGGGGATCGGTGACCTCTCCGGTGACGTCTTCGGCAACGGGATGCTGCTCTCCGAGCACATCCGCCTGGTCGGCGCATTCAACCATCTGCACATCTTCATCGATCCGGACCCTGACGCCAGCGCCAGCTTCCAGGAGCGGCAGCGCCTGTTCTCGGCCAGGAACTCAGGATGGGACGCCTATGACGAGTCGCTGATCTCCGAGGGCGGAGGCGTCTTCTCCCGCTCAGCGAAGACGATCGATATCACCGAGCAGATGCGGTCACGATTCGACCTGCCCCAGGGGACCACCTCGCTCACGCCCCCGGAGCTCATCCAGGCGATGCTGAGCGCGCCGGTGGATCTGCTCTACAACGGCGGCATCGGAACCTACGTCAAGAGCGGTGAGGAGACCCACGAAGAGGTCGGGGATCGCGCCAACAATATGATCAGGATCGACGGCGCCCAGCTTCGCGCACGCGTCGTCGGTGAAGGCGGAAACCTGGGATTCACCCAGGCCGGCCGTGTGGAAGCAGCGCTGCAGGGCGTCCTGATCAATACCGACGCCGTCGACAACTCCGCGGGGGTGGACTGCTCGGATCACGAGGTCAACATCAAGATCCTGCTCGACCAGCTGGTGTCTTCCGGCCACCTGGAGTCCGCGGAGCGTGAGGGCCTGCTCAAAGACATGACAGAGGACGTGGCACAGCTGGTCCTGCAGACGAATGTGGATCAGAACGTGATGCTGCTGACCGATCGGCACCGGATGGGTGATTGGTCGCCGAGTTTCCAGCGGCTGATGTCCTGGCTGGAGGAGGCGGCCGGGCTGGATCGCCAGCTCGAGGTCCTGCCCACTGACGAGGTCTTCCAGGAGCGTGCAGACGCTGGGGTGCCGCAGCTGACCGCTCCGGAGCTCTCAGTGCTCATGGCTTACGCCAAGATCCAGCTCAAGCAGGCGCTTGGGGGGTCGGATCTGCCTGATGACCCCTGGTTCGAGTCCACGCTGCGGGACTATTTCCCGGACCAGCTCACTGAGCGCTTCGGCGACGAGCTGACCAGGCACCCACTGCAGCGTGAGATCATCGCCAATGAGATCGCCAATCAGGTGATCGACATCGGCGGCTCCACTGTGGTCTTCCGGGCCATGGAAGAGACGTTCGCCTCCGAGGACCAGGTGGTCCGGGCCTTCGTCATTGCCCGCGAGCTGCTGGGGCTGGAGACCTTCCACGCCGGCCTGCTCGGCCTGCCGGTCAGCTTCCCGCGCGAGCGCTGGGCTCTGACGTTCCTGGACATGCGCCGCCTGCTTGACCGGGCGGTGCGCTGGTTCGTCAACCACGATTCCGGGCGAGGCACGATCGAAGAGTCCATCGAGCACTACCGAGGCCATATCGAGGCGCTGCGGGAGGGCCTCACCGAGTATCTGCGGGCGGAGGACCTCGAGCGCGTGCAGGAGCAGCGCCGAGAGGCAGAAGAAGCCGGTATGCCGGGCTGGCTGGCAGCGACTGTGGCGGAGACGTTCGAGGCGTACTCCATTCTCGACGTCGCCAACCTCGCAGAGTCCCGCGGGCTCGATGCGCGGGACGTCGCGGCCGTCTACTTCGCCGTCTACGCGGAGTTCAATGTCGATTCCCTGCTCAACCGGATTACCGCGTTGCCTCGGGAAGACAAATGGCAGGCTCTGGCGCGGGGCGCTCAGCGTGATGAACTCTACCGGGCGATCTACGAGATCACGGAGTCTGTGCTGGCGCACACCGATGCCGATGCCGATGCCGTGGACCGGCTCGAGCAGTGGAAGCTGGACAGCCAGAGCAAGCTGCAGCGCACGAGCCGGCTGGCGGCGGAGACGGATGAGCTCGCGGACGACAATATCGCGTCGCTGACGGTGCTGCTGAGGCACCTGCGCGGTCTCATCGGCGCCTGAAGCGAGTACGCTTCGAGAATGGCTGTCTTCACCGATCCGCTGCATGAGCATCCGCACCTCTCCAAGGCTGACGTGGATTGGCTGCACGCACTGGTAGGTGATTGGCAGCTGCTCTCTGACCTTGCCTTCTCCGATCTTGTGCTGTGGTTCCCGCATTCACAGGAGGCATTCGTCGAGGCTGCGGGACGCTCCTTCGTGGCGCTGGCCCAGGCTCGCCCTTCGACGACGCAGACGCTGGTCCACCGGGACGTGGTGGGGGACCGGATCCGGGCGGACCTCAAGCCCATGGTCGAACGCGCCTGGGTTTCGCAGGTGGAGACGAACTCCTCAGATCAGGGGCAGCCGAGTCCTGCCCGAATGCGGGTCCAAGCCATCCCGCTGATCCGTGACCAGCGCACGCTGGCCGTGATGACGCTGCACTTCTCGATTTCGGCGTTGCGCGCGCCTTCTCAGGTGGACCTGGTCTACCGCCGTTGCGCTGCGGACGTGCTGTCCATGGTGGGTCAGGGGCGCTGGCCGGATACGGCAGTGGAGTTCTCCGGCTATGGGGGCGCGCCCCGCGTCGGTGACGGGCTCCTGCGTCTCGATGCGGAGGGGATGATCGACTTCGCCAGCCCGAATGCGATCTCTGCGCTGCTTCGGCTCGGCGTCGCCGATTCGGTGGAGGGGCGCTCACTGGCCGGTATCGGTGCGGAGCTGCAGCGGGCCACCGGGGCTCCGGTGGATGAGTCCCACCCGCTGATGCTCAGCGGGCGCAAGGCTATGCGCGCTGAGCTGGAGGCCCATGGCGCCGCGGTCACGCTGCGATCCATTCCGCTCTACGCCGACGGCATACGATTCGGGGCCGTCGTGCTGTGCCGTGACGTCACCGAGCTCAGACGTCGAGACAAGCAGCTGATGAGCAAGGACGCGACGATCCGGGAGATCCACCACCGGGTGAAGAACAACCTGCAGACGGTCTCCGCGCTGCTTCGGATGCAGTCCCGAAGAATGGACTCCGAGGAGGGCCGAGAGGGTCTGAGCCGCGCGATGCGGCGAGTGGAGACGATCGCCATGGTCCACGACTCGCTCTCGAAGGGTCTCGACCAGAGCGTGGACGTCGACGAGCTGATGCGGCGGCAGATGCGTCTGGCTGCCGAGATGGCGCAGTCGGAGCGCAGCGTCGTCACCGAGATCACGGGGAGTTTCGGCCAGCTGCCTCCAGATATGGTCACGCCGCTGGCGTTGGTCATCACCGAACTGGTCGCCAACGCCGTCGAACACGGCGGCGGGCGGGATGACGGGCAGCAGAAGCTGGTCGTCTCCATGCGGGTGGAGCGCCACGCCGATGCCGCCGGCAGGCAGCGCCTGGAAATATCCATCGACGACGACGGCGTCGGCTTCCCTCCCGGTCAGTTCACACCGGGGCTAGGGCTGCAGATCGTGCAGATGCTGGTGCAGGGAGAGCTCTCCGGCACGATTCACTGGGACTCGCCGGATGAGCTGCCAGCGAACCCAGCGGCGGCTCGGACAGCGAAAAGGACCGGGACTCGCGTTCTTCTGCGAGCCCCGATCCTTCAGAGCTGACGTTGTCCCGTCACGGTGCTGGTTCAGGGTTTCCCGTGCCCGGCCCAGCCGAGGCGGCGGAAAACCGGATGCTTCAGGAGGCGCGGCGAGCGCGTGCGGCGCGCCTCTTCAGTGCGCGGCGTTCGTCTTCGCTCATGCCGCCCCACACGCCGGAGTCCTGGCCGGTCTCCAGCGCCCACTGCAGGCACGTGTCCATGACGGGGCACCTGCGGCATACGCTTTTGGCTTCTTCGATCTGCAGCAACGCCGGACCGGTGTTGCCGACGGGGAAGAACAGTTCGGGGTCCTTGTCCAGACAGGCTGCACGACTGCGCCAATCCATGGTGATCACTCTCCTCACGCGTTTTCGGGTAAACGCCGGGGTCTAGGGACGGGCGAGGGACGAGCCTGCATCGCGGTCGGCCACGAATATTTCGCGACGCCATTTCCGTTCTGCCTGAGAATACTTTTCGGGCAGAACCATCCAAGGATGCTTCTGACGTGCGCAAGGGGGAGAGAGCTGCGAAGCAACTGCCTGTTCGAGCCGAGGGAGGCGGGCCACCGTTCCTCGTTGGTACTACATCAAGGCTGACATGTTAATGGGGACCAAACAAGAGTTAATACGCAGGAAATACGCTGCTAGCACTGTGGTATTAGTCACGGCGTTCAGGGCCCCAAGGCAGTGATGGTTCAATGGGGAGATGTCCTCGAACGATGATATTCAGCCGGATTTCAACGATCCCCGCGTCAACTCCGCCTCGCGGCGCTTCGCTGAAGCCAGGCCCAGACCGCTGGCTGTGTGGGCGGTGTTTCTGATCCTGTTCGTGCAGGGCATGACTGTGCTCATCAGCACAGTGTTGGGCATCACGGGCTCAGAGGCGGAAGTGCTCGACACAGTGGGGCAGATCCTGCTGGTGGCCCTTTACGCAGTGGCTGGCGGGGTGCTCATCCTGCTGGGTTTCCGTATTTTCCTCGGGGCAGTGTCAGCGCGTACGCCCGCAGCAGTGCTCGAGCTCATGATCGTTGTGCTCTCCTTCGGCTTCTTCGCCGGAGGGCTCGTGACAGTGGGCCTGCTCTATGTGGTCCCTGCCGCGCTGGCTCTGGTCCTGCTCTTCACCGGCCCCATGAGGCAGTGGCTTGGGGGACCGCGGACCTTCGGATCTCCAGATGGCGGTGCCGGGCCAGCGGGAGACCGGGACCTCTAGGAGGCCGGGAACTCTAGGAGACCGGGCCGGTCCACTTCTCGCCGGGGCCCTGGCCCGGAGCGTCGGGAACAGCGGAGGCTTCGCGGAAGGCCAGCTGGACGGAGCGGAGCCCGTCCCTCAGGGGAGCGGCATGCGTGGAGCTGACCTCGGGCGCGGCCGCTGTGACGAGGCCGGCGAGCGCGGTGATGAGCTTGCGCGCTTCGTCGAGGTCTTTGAGGTCCGACGCCGCCGGATCATCGGCGAGGCCTGTCTTCACTGCGGCGG
>DXGD01000235.1 GCA_019114115.1 Candidatus Nesterenkonia stercoripullorum | reverse complement strand
AGCCACGATCTCGCCGTCGTCGACTCCCTGGCGCATAAGGTGCTGGTCATGCAGAACGGGCGCTGCGTGGAACAGGGCACGACGGACGAGATCCTGCGGGCACCCCGGGAGGACTACACCCGCCGCCTTCTGGCTGCGGCGCCGGTTCCTGACCCGGCGCGTCAGCGGGAGCGGCGGGAGGCGCGTCATTCGCTGCTGGCGGCACAGGGGCTCGCGGCGGATTAATTCTCTCAGAGGGGCGGCGCACGGACGCGAAATAACCGTTCCGGCCAGGAGGCCGTACACTGGTGAGGGTGCCTTTGCGGGCACCCCCGCTCTGCCGTGTCCACCGGAACGGACGACGAGACCGTCCAGAGCGATCATCAGACTCGGCGAGGGTCACGCATGGCGCCTCGTTCGGGACTTCACGATTCGGAAGGCATAGCCCACACATGACCATTGCTGCCGCTCGCGCACAGGCCGGCACCGACGAGCGTCGCGATCTGCGTAATGTCGCGATCGTCGCGCACGTCGACCACGGTAAGACCACGTTGGTCGATGCCATGCTCCGCCAGACCAAAGCGGTCGGAGGTCATGGTGACCTCGAAGACCGCGTCATGGACTCGGGGGACCTCGAGAAGGAGAAGGGGATCACGATCCTCGCGAAGAACACCACAGTGTTCTACTCCGGTCCCTCCGCCCCGGAGCATGCCGGCGCCGATGAGGTCACGATCAACGTCATCGACACTCCCGGACACGCCGATTTCGGCGGCGAAGTCGAACGCGGCCTCTCGATGGTCGACGGCGTCGTCCTGCTTGTCGACGCCTCTGAGGGCCCGCTGCCGCAGACCCGCTTCGTGCTGCGCAAAGCGCTCAACGCTCAGCTTCCGGTCATCCTGGTGGTCAACAAGACCGACCGCCCCGACGCCCGCATCGAGGGCGTCATCTCCGACACGATGGACCTGCTGCTGGGGCTGGCCTCGGACGTCGCAGAGGACAACCCGGACCTGGATCTGGACTCCATCCTGGACGTCCCGATCGTGTACGCCTCCGGCAAGGCCGGCAAGGCCTCCACCATCCAGCCGGCCGACGGCGGCCTGCCGGACTCCGAGAACCTCGAGCCGCTGTTCTCCACGATCCTGCAGCACGTCCCCGCTCCCCGGTACGACGCCGAGGAAGTCCTCCAGGCCCACGTCACCAACCTCGACGCCTCGCCGTTCCTCGGCCGGCTCGCGCTGCTGCGCATCTTCAACGGCACGCTGAAGAAGAATCAGCAGGTCGCCTGGGCCCGCAAGGACGGCACGACCAAGACGGTCAAGATCACCGAGCTGCTGGCCACGCGCGGCCTGGAACGGGTCTCGACGGATTCGGCCGGCCCGGGCGAGATCGTCGCCGTCGCCGGCATCGAGGACATCATGATCGGGGAGACCCTCACCGACCTGGAGAATCCAAAGCCGCTGCCGAACATCGTAGTGGACGACCCCGCGATCTCGATGACCATCGGCATCAACACCTCGCCGATGGCCGGGCGCGTCAAAGGTGCCAAGGTGACGGCACGGCAGGTCAAGGACCGCCTGGACAAGGAGCTGATCGGCAACGTCTCGATTCAAGTCCTGCCCACTGAGCGTCCGGACACCTGGGAGGTCCAGGGTCGCGGCGAGCTCGCGCTGGCCATCCTGGTGGAGCAGATGCGCCGTGAGGGCTTCGAGCTGACCGTCGGCAAACCCCAGGTCGTCGCCCGCGAGATCGACGGCACATGGCACGAGCCGATGGAGAACATGACCATCGACGCTCCAGAGGAGTTCATGGGTGCGATCACCCAGCTCATGGCCGGCCGCAAGGGCACGATGACCACGATGACGAACAACGGCACCGGGTGGATCAGGATGGAGTTCCTGGTCCCGGCCCGCGGACTGATCGCCTTCCGGACCAAGTTCCTCACCGAGACCCGCGGCGCCGGCATCGCCTCCTCCTATGCGGCAGGGTTCGAGCCGTGGAAGGGCGAGATCGAGTACCGCACTGCGGGCTCGCTCGTTGCTGATCGCTCCGGTTCGGCCACGCCGTTCGCCATGATCAACCTGCAGGAGCGCGGTGTCTTCTTCATCGACCCGCAGAGCGAGGTCTACGAAGGCATGGTCGTCGGCGTGAACTCCCGCAACGAGGACATGGAAGTCAACATCACCAAGGAGAAGAAGCTGACGAATATGCGCGCCGCCAGCGCAGACAGCTTCGAAGGGCTCACCCCTCCCACGAAGCTCACGCTGGAGGAGTCGCTCGAATTCGCCAATGACGATGAGTGCGTCGAGGTGACCCCGGAGGCGATCCGCATCCGTAAGATCACGCTCTCCGTCTCTGAGCGGCTCAAGGAGACCCGCCGCAAGAAGAGCGTCGGCTGATTCCATGAGCGAGGACGCCCCCAAGGACGACACACAGCTGGCGGCCTCCGATGCCCGGGAAGGACAGCGGAGGGGCTCTGCGTACCGTCCTGCCGTGATGGGCCTGGTGTTCTCGATCGGGGCGGTCATAGGCGTGCTGGGCACGGGCATCCACGGGAACATCCTGGTTCTCGGGGAGCCCGGCTCCAGTTCCGTCGTCCCGTGGGGCGCAGCGCTCGCGCTGCTGATGGCCTTCGCGGCTCAGCTGTGGGCAGGCCTGCGGGCCGGCTCGATCGTGGAGTCAGCGGTCATGGGCATCACCATCTTCACCGTAGCCACTGTGGCGTATATCTGGCCGGGACCGGATCAGCTCATGGTCCCGTACAGCGCTGAGGTGATGGAGGTGCTTCCGGGGCCGGCGATCGCTTCGCTGGTGTGGTGGCTCGGGTCCGGGATCGTGGCGCTGGCCTCGATGATCCTCGCGAAGTGGATGCTGGCGCGTGAGGCAGCCCGCTCCTGAGGCGCTATGGCCGGCCAGCGGCGCCGGTGCGCTCTGTCCGGGCGTGAAACGAACTCCGGAAGACCGCCTGACAGCGCTAGACTGGACATACCCACTGAAGAAAGTCCGAGGAGTTCATGACGTACATCATCGCCCTGCCTTGTGTAGACCTGAAGGACAAGGCCTGCATTGATGAATGTCCTGTGGACTGCATCTATGAGGGTGAGCGTTCGCTCTACATCCACCCCGACGAATGCGTCGACTGCGGCGCCTGCGAGCCGGTGTGCCCTGTGGAAGCGATCTACTACGAGGACGACGTCCCCGAGGAATGGTCCGAGTACTACCGCGCCAATATCGAGTTCTTCGACGACGTCGGCTCTCCCGGCGGTGCCGCGAAGGTCGGCCTCATCTCCAAGGACCACGAGGTCATCTCCGCACTTCCCCCGCAGGAGCACTGACCCAGATGCTGCATCTGCCGGAGTACCCCTGGGACGCCATGGCTCCCTACCAGCGCACCGCAGCCGAGCATCCCGGTGGTGTGGTGAACCTGTCCATCGGTACCCCGGTCGATCCGACGCCGGCGCGTATCCAGCAGGCGCTGAGCGATGCCGCCGATGCGCCGGGCTATCCCACCACGCACGGACGCCGTGAACTGCGCGAGGCGATCGCTGGGTGGTTCGCCCGTCGTCGGGCAGTGCCGGATGTGGACGCCGAAGCCGTTCTTCCCACCATCGGGTCGAAAGAGCTGGTCGCGTGGCTGCCCACACTGCTCGGTCTCGGTGTCAGTGGCGGGCAGGCCGACGTCGTGCTGCGGCCGCGCATCGCCTATCCGACCTATGATATCGGCGCGCAGATCGCCGGAGCCGAGCCGATCGCCACGGACGTGCCCTGGGAACTGGACCAGGACGTCCTGCAGCGCGTTCGGCTGATCTGGGTCAACTCTCCGTCGAACCCCACAGGCGCTGTGGCGTCGGTGGAGTACCTCAGGCAGGTGGTGGAGCTGGCCCGGCGCATCGGCGCCGTCGTCGCCTCTGATGAGTGCTATGCCGAGCTTCCCTGGGACGTCCCAGGCGATGACGTCCCCAGCATCCTGGACCCGCGCGTCAGCGGCGGTGATCATCGCGGTCTGCTCGCCGTGTACTCGGCCTCGAAGCAGTCGAACCTGGCCGGTTACCGTGCGGCATTCGCGGCAGGATGCCCGGACCTGATCGCTGGGCTGGTGAACACGCGCAAGCACGCCGGGATGATCATGCCCGCTCCGATCCAGGCGGCGCTGCAGGCGGCGCTGAGCGATGATGAGCACGTCGCCCAGCAGCGGGAGATCTACCGTCGTCGTCGTGAGACGCTGGCTCCGGCCCTGCGGGAGGCGGGATTGGAGATCCACCACTCCGAGGCGGGCCTGTATATGTGGTGCAGCATGCCAACAGGTGAGCCCGGTGGACGCACCGCGACCTGGGATCTGGTCGAGCAGATGGCCCGCCGGGGGATTGTGGTGGGCCCGGGCGTCTTCTACGGAGAAGCCGGTGAGGGCTATATCCGCGTGGCGCTGACAGCACCGGATGAACGCATCCATGCAGCGGCCCAGCGCCTGCGCCAGTCCTGACGCAACTGGCACCTGCTGCCTGCTGCACGGTAGGTTGTTGGTAGATGTGACCCCTGTGTGTCCGATAAGGAGATCGTATGACTGAGCAGACCCCGGCCCGGCTGAGCTACCAGGGCAAAGATCTGGAGTTGCCCGTCGAGACCTCCGTGGAGGGCAACGACGGTCTCTCCATTGCGCCGCTGCTCAAGGAAACCGGCGCGGTCACCTATGACCCTGGCTTCATGAACACCGCGAACGCGAAGTCGGCGATCACCTACATCGACGGCGATGCCGGCATCCTGCGCTACCGGGGTTACCCGATCGAGCAGCTCGCCGAGAAGTCCTCCTTCCTCGAGGTCTCCTATCTCCTGATCAACGGCGAACTGCCGAGCGCCTCGGAGCTTGAGCGCTTCGACAACGTCACACGGCGCCACACACTGCTGCACGAGGAGCTGAAAGGCTTCTTCGGCGGCTTCCCGCGCGATGCTCACCCCATGCCAGTCCTCTCCTCAGCGGTCTCGGCACTGTCGACCTTCTACCAGGACTCGCTGGACCCCTACGACCCAGAGCACGTGGAGCGGTCCACCTACCGCCTGCTCGCCAAGGTCCCGACGATCGCGGCCTACGCCTTCAAGAAGTCCGCGGGCCAGCCCATGCTCTACCCGGACAACGCCCTCACGCTCGTGGAGAACTTCCTGCGCGGATGCTTCGGCGTGCCCGCGGAGCAGTATGAGCTCGATCCCGACATCGTCAAGGCTCTTGACACACTGCTGATCCTGCATGCCGACCACGAGCAGAACTGCTCCACCTCGACGGTCCGGCTGGTCGGCTCCTCTCAGGCGAACATGTTCGCGTCCATCTCAGCGGGCATCAACGCCCTCTTCGGGCCCGCGCACGGAGGCGCCAATGAGGCGGTGCTGAAGATGCTGCGCGAGATCCAGGCCGAGGGCCTCGAGCCGGAGACGTTCATGGAGAAGGTCAAGAACAAGGAGTCCGGCATCCGGCTCATGGGCTTCGGCCACCGGGTGTACAAGAACTACGATCCCCGTGCACGCATCGTCAAAGGCCTTGCCGATGACATCCTGACCAAGCTGGGCGGCAACGACGAGCTCTTCGAGATCGCCCAGCGCGTCGAGCAGAAGGCGCTTGAGGACGATTACTTCGTGGAGCGCAAGCTCTACCCGAACGTGGACTTCTACACCGGCCTGATCTATAAGGCGATGGGCTTCCCGGAGAAGATGTTCACCGTCCTGTTCGCCCTGGGCCGGCTGCCGGGCTGGATCGCGCAGTGGCGGGAGATGATCGAGGACCCCTCGACGAAGATCGGCCGTCCGCGGCAGCTCTACATCGGCTCACCCGAGCGGGATTACCCCAGCGGACGCTGACCACGCGGGGTGACTCACTCCTCACGGAAGGTGAGGGTCACTGTGGTGCGTTCTGTCGTGTCGTCACCCTCAGCGCCCTCACCTTCGCCGTCCTCACCCTCAGTATCCTCACCCTCACTGTCGCCGCCTTCCTGGGCGGAGCTTTCACTGCGTGCCCAGGTGCCAGAATCTCTGTCCCAGGCGAAGCCCGCGGCGTCGACGTGCTGGATGCCGTAGGCCTCGGCGGCGGCGACGGACCACTGGGCCAGAAGCCACGCGTAATCGGTGCTCTCGGTGCGTTCGGGGACGCTCAGCTCCAGGCTCATGGGCTGGTCGGCTGAATCGGGAGGCTCCGGCAGGCTGCTGCCGTCGGTGCCGGTCACGATGCCTGGCAGCGCGCTGTCCAGCTCATCCAGCACCCCTTCAGGATCTCCTGCGGGCACGTCACGCTGGCTGAGGTGGCATGTCATGCCCAGCGGCTGCCCGCCAGCCAGGGGCCAGCCGAAGGCGCGAGCCTGACTGGCATGCTCGGCGTAGAAGCTGGGATCGTGCGGGCGCTGCAAGACCTCGGCGGCCTCCGCCGCGGTGAGCGTCGGCGTCCAGGCGTCCTCGTCCAGGGCGGCCTCGGCGTCGTCCTGGGGGATATCGGCGTCCCAGGCGTCCTCGACGCTCGTCAGAACCTCCCCCAGGGTGATGGCGGTCGGGTTCTGCGCGGTTCCGGCGTCCCAGGAGGGGCCACCGCGGGTGAAGAGCTCAAGATCTTCGAGGGAGGTGTCCTGGCGCTTGGCCCTCTCGTCGTCGACGGCGGTGTCGTCAGGGCCGTCCTCGGTGCCGCCGCCATCATCGTCCGCGCTCTCCTCGGCGCCGGTCATGGCTTCGGCAGCTGACTCGGCCGGGGCGCGCAGGGAGAGATCGCTTTCCTGCAGGGAGAAGGCCACCACGTGCACTGCTGCTTCGGGGGGAAGCTCGCGCCCGATGGCGGCTGCTGAGATCGTCGCCGCATTGTGGGCCTGGGTCGGACTGAGCTGGAGGGTGCCGTCGGCCGTGGTCACTTCACAGCGCTCATCGAGGAGGAATTCCTGCTCCTCGATGAACTGCCAGGTGGCGTAGGCCGTGCCACCCACACCCAGCACGACGACGGTGAGCGCGGCGGCGGCACGCCAACGTCGCCGTCGCCGGGCTTCGGGACGGGTGAGGGGTTCGCGTCGACGTGGTGTCATCAGGGCCTCAGCTGCATGCCTGAGCTGCGCTGCGGGCGGGTCCTGCAGAGCTTCGTCCTCAAGAGCCCGCCCACGACGGCGTCAGTTCTTGTGCAGCGCCGAGTTCAGCTCGACAGTAGAGCCCTGCCGCGGACGGGCTTGGACGGTGCCGCTCTGCGAATCCCGCACGAAGAGCAGGTTCGGCACACTGCTGAGTTCGGCGGCCTTGACCACTGCGGTCTGCGCGCCCTCGGCGTTGAGGACGGCGATCTTCGTGCCGGCGGTGATGTACAGCCCGGCCTCCACCACGGAGTCATCGCCGATCGAGATGCCGACACCGGAGTTCGCCCCGAGCAGCACCCGCTCGCCCAGGGTGATCTTCTCCTTGCCGCCTCCGGAGAGTGTGCCCATGATCGAGGCCCCACCACCGACGTCCGTGCCGTCCCCGACGACGACGCCGGCGGAGATTCGGCCCTCCACCATGGAGGAGCCCAGCGTGCCGGCGTTGAAGTTCACGAAGCCCTCGTGCATGACCGTGGTGCCTTCGGCCAGATGCGCGCCCAGCCGGACGCGGTCGGCGTCGGCGATGCGCACGCCGGCGGGAGTGACGTAGTCCACCAGGCGCGGGAACTTGTCGATCCCGTAGACGGTGACATGACCGCGGGAGCGCAGCCGCAGGCGGGTCTGCTCGAAGCCTTCGAGGGAGCAGGGGCCGAAGTTCGTCCACACGACGTTGGTCAGGTAGCCGAAGATGCCGTCGAGGTTCAGCGTGTTCGGCTTGGCCAGGCGGTGGGAGATCAGGTGCAGGCGCAGCCACACATCGGCAGTGTCCCGGGCGGGGGAGTCGAGGTCGGCTTCGACCGAGATGACTTCAGTGCGCACACCGCGAGCCTCGTCCACGCTGGCAGCAGCGTCGAGGGACCCCAGCAGCTCCGTGTCGGCATTGTCCTCCAGCGGCTGGCGCACCGGGTGGGGGAACCAGGCGTCGAGCACAGTGCCGTCAGTGGTCACTGTGGCCAGTCCATGGCCTGAGGCGATGCGGCCGGTGCTCGCGGCAGAGGGGTCAGTGGTGGCGGGAGCGGTCGAATCCGATGAAGTCATGAGCCCCATCTTACGGTCTCGGAAGGCGCTGAACACGTACTACAGTGGCAGGCATGTCTACCCTCGGCGTCCCCGCAGACCATCCGCTCACGCTCGACGGCGATATCGCCGTCCTCACCGAGCGGATCATCGCCTTGGAGTCCGTCTCCGGAGGCGAGAAACCGCTGGCCGATGCCGTGGAATCGGCTCTGCAGGCGCTGCCCGGCTTGACTGTCCACCGCGACGGGGACACTGTGCTCGCGCGCACGGAGACCGGTGCGCAGCAGCGGGTCGTCCTGGCCGGCCATCTCGACACGGTGCCGCTCCCCACCAGGCCCGGATCGCGAGGCACGGTTCCTCCGCAGTGGGAGGGCGATGTGCTCTACGGCCGCGGCGCCGTGGATATGAAGGGCGGCGTCGCCGTGCAGTTGCAGCTGGCGGCCGAGGTCGCCGCCTCACTCTCCCAGCGTGAGGTCGATGAGAGCCTGCCGCGTGATATCACCTGGGTCTTCTACGACCATGAAGAGGTCGCCGCCGAGAAGTCCGGCCTTGGACGCGTGCTGCGGAACTCCCCGGAGCTGCTCGAAGCCGACTTCGGCGTGCTGCTCGAGCCCACAGACGGCGTCGTCGAGGGCGGGTGCAACGGTACCGCCCGGTACCGCGTCACCGTCGCGGGCACGACGGCGCACTCCGGCAGGGCCTGGATGGGCCGCAACGCGATCCACGCGGCGGCTCCGCTGCTGACGGCGTTGGAGGAGTATTCGCCGAAGACCGTCGACGTCGACGGTCTGGCCTACCGGGAGGGCCTCAATGCGGTGCGGATCTCCGCAGGCATCGCCGGCAACGTCATCCCGGACGCCTGCACAGTGGAGATCAACTACCGGTTCGCCCCGGATAAGACCGAGGAGCAGGCGCATGCGCACGTGGCGGAGGTGCTGGGCCGAGTCGGCATTTCTGCGGACGCCATCGAGGTCACCGATACCTCTGCCTCGGCGCGGCCTGGCCTGGACCACGCCGCTGCGGCGTCGTTCGTGGCCGCAGTCGGGGGAGAGCCGAAGCCGAAGTACGGGTGGACCGACGTCGCCCGGCTCTCGGCAGTCGGAGTGCCTGCGGTGAACTTCGGACCGGGCAGCGCGCTGCTGGCCCACACCGATGACGAGCACGTCCACGCCCAGAGCATCCGCGATTGTCACGCCGCCCTGCGGCGGTGGCTGCTGGGCTGAGG
>DXGD01000234.1 GCA_019114115.1 Candidatus Nesterenkonia stercoripullorum | reverse complement strand
TCGGGTTGGCCGCGGCGCCGGTGGTGAAGGCCGAGCCGTCTGAGATGAACAGGTTCGGCACATCGTGGGCCCTCCCCCATTTATCGACGACGCCGTCCTCCGGACGCTCGCTCATCCGCGCCGTCCCGAGGTTGTGTGTGGAAGGGTATGGCGGGGTGCGGTGAGTATCGTAGGCTCCCACCGCCTGGTAGACCTTCTCGCCGGCGGCATACCCGTGCTCACGCATCGCGACGTCGTTGGGGTGGTCGTCGTAGTGGACGTTCGGCACAGGGAGTCCGTTCACGTCCTTGACCGTCGTGTTGAGACTGACGCGGTTCGACTCCTGCGGCATGTCCTCTCCCACGATCCACATCCCGGCCGTGTTCGAGTACCGGTCCAGCATCTTCGTGAAATCAGGGCCCCAGGAGCCGGGCTCGCCGAACGCCGCCATGAACGCCGGCCCCAGCGCGATGGTCTCCATGTAGTAGCCGCCGGCGAATCCGCGGTCCGGGTCGTGGAGGGACTCATCCGCGATGACTCCGGCCATCGTCTCGCCCCGATACATGTGCACTGGCTTATCGAAATACCCCCAGACCGTCCCACTGAGGTGGCGCATGTAATTCCGGCCCACCTGCCCCGAGGAGTTGGCCAGCCCGTTGGGGAAGCTCGGCGTGCCGGAGAGCAGCAGCAGGCGCGGGGTCTCGATGGCATTTCCAGCCAGCGCGACGACGCTGGCCGCCTGGCGATGCAGGTTGCCCTCCTGATCCAGGTAGAGCACCGCGTCGACACGGCCGTCGGCGTCGTGGGTGATCTGCACTGCTTGGGACTCTGGGCGCAGATCCAGCAGACCGGTCTCCTCGGCCCGGGGCAGCTCGCGCACCAGAGTCGACCATTTCGAGCGATTCTTATCGCCCTGGAAGTTGAAACCGTCCTGGACCGTGGCCGGGCGACCGTCGTACTCCTCGGCGTTGGTGGCATAGGGGCCGGTGGCGTAATACTTATAGCCCGCACGCTCGGCGCCGTTGGCGAAGACCTTGTAGTTGTTGTTCGCCGGAAGCGGCGGGCGGCCGTGGACATGAGTCGACCCCATCGCCTTCTCGGCGCGGTCATAGTAGGGAGCCAGGTCATCCAGGCCGAGCGGCCAGTCCAGCAGGTTCGCGCCGTCGACCCGCCCGTAGACGCTGCGGGCCCTGAACTCATGGGCCTTGAACCGCGGGGTCGCTCCAGACCAGTGAGTCGTCGTACCGCCGACTGCCTTGACCAGCCACGCCGGCAGGTTGGGGAAGTCCCGGGTGATGCGCCAGGAGCCCGACGTCGTGCGTGGGTCCAGCCAGGCCATCTGGTTGAAGGCCTCCCATTCGTTGTTCACGTAATCGTCGTGGGTGAGATACGGGCCGGCTTCAAGGACCACCACGGGCAGGCCTTTCGCGGTGAGCTCGTAGGCGAGTGTGCCTCCGCCGGCACCCGACCCGATGATGACGATCGCCGGCTCGTCCTGATCGACGCTGAAATCGGTGATGCTCTTCCCCGGGACGGGGTTCTCTGCGACGCGTGGCATTACTTCTTCACCTCTTCGAAGTCGGCACTGGTGGCGCCGGGCTGGTTGGTGGTGTCCGGCGTGTGCTGCTCAGCAGCTGGCTTGGGCACGCCGCCGGCTCCGGGGGCCATATCCGGCATCGTCTCTCCCTGCGGGTACTCGACACGCGGCTCTGGAAGCCAGTCCAGGTCGTTGAATCCGCGGCCGATGTAACCGCCCTGGTCGAAGGACGGCCCTTCATATCCGCAGGCGCTCCAGACGTCGGCGTCGTCGTAGAGGTTGAGGACGGCCGTGCGGCGGACGAAGCCGAAGAACTCGGTGCCTTCCACTCGGCGGAGCACGCGCAGCGCCTCATCATCCGGCAGTTCGCGAAAGTCGCCTCCGGAGAGCTGATTCAGTGAGAGCAGCCCCTGAGTGAGCGCGACGCGGAACCAGGTCTCATTCTCGGTCTCCGTCAGGATCGTGTCCGCAGTGCGCTCATAGGGCCCATCCGGCACGTTCTCGTGCGGGAATGCCACACGGAGCACGCGGATCAGGGTCTGCCGGGCCTCCTCGGTCATCTCCGTGGCGTTCAGGGACGGGTATTTTGCCGGGAATACCATGGCTGCTCCTCGAGTCAATCGTCGATTCAATCGTCGCGGCCGGTTCGCGGGGTCACGCCGGGTCACGCAGGAACCTATGACGTGACGTTATGTGAGGTGGAACACTCCGTGCCAGAATGTTTCTCGTGAGGTGAGAATGCCAGCCATTCTTGCCCGGTACCCGCACGAACTGAAGGAAGTGCCATGCCCGCCCTGGCTGTCGTACACCGCACCTTCGCCGTCCTGGAGGCCGTCGCCATCAGCGGGAGCACGACGGCGAAGCAGGTCGCCCATCGACTCGAGATTCCCCTGCCCAGCGTGTACCGGCTGCTCAATGAGCTCGTGGAATGCGGTTATCTCGTCCGGCTGAAGGAGCAGCAGAGCTACGAGCTGGGGCCCAAATGCTTCGATCTGGGGGCCTCCTTCCAGCAGCGCGTCGTCGCCCCCACGCAGATCCGGCAGGCCACCGATGACCTGCACCGCAGCGTGCAGGCGGCGTCGTACTTCGCGGTATATCGAGGATCGGGCATCGTGCTGAACTATCTTTCGGACTGCGAGAAGCACCCCAGGCTGCGGCCGCTGCGCTTCGGCTTCCATGAGGCAGCTCATGCCACGGCATTCGGGAAGATCCTCCTGGCAGGGATGACTCCCTCCCAACGCGATGCGTACCTCAAGGCCCGCGGGATGCCTACGCTGACCTCGAGCACCATCACGGACCGCCACCGGCTCGATGAGAACCTCGCTGAGGTCTCGGTGCGCGGGATCGCCTGGGAGGTCGAGGAGTTCCTGGCGCGTCAGACCTGTGCCGCAGCGCCAGTCCACAACGGCAGCGGAGTCAGCATCGGTGCGGTGGCCATCAGCATGCCAGCCCGCCTGGCGCCCGGCCGCCACCAGGAGATCGAGACGGCGCTGCGCGAATACGCCGGACGCTGCAGCCAGTACATGCGTTCCGGGGCATGACTGACGACCGAAGTTTTTTTCATGTCGTGATAACCATGGTGTCGCCTGCTTGCTTCCCGAACGCATACTGGACAGTACCTGCTTAGATCGGACCGTCGACACGTGAGGATGAGGAGACCATGATATTCATCGTCGTGAAGTTCACGGTGAAATCGGACCAGGCCGAGAAGTGGCCCGAGATCACCCGTGAATTCAGCGAAGCAACGCGCGCCGAGCCTGGCAACAAATGGTTCGAGTGGTCGCGCAGCTTGGAGAACCCCAACGAATACGTCCTCGTCGAGGCATTCACCGACGACGGCGCAGAGCCGCACGTCACCTCAGATCACTTCCGGAGCGCCATGGCCGACGGCGGTCCTATGCACCGCGCGCTGGCCTCCACCCCGAAGATCATCTCCCGCCAGGTCGACGGCGACGGCTGGGACGAGATGGGAGAGCTGAAAGTCAACTGATCGGCCAAACGCGTCCCGCGCCATGCCCCTCACGCCCGCTGTCGAGCCAATGGTGTGATACTGGGGTGCAGAGTTCGTCCGATGTGACGTGCTGGAGGCACACCGCCTCGACACCGCGATGAGGGGATCGGCTCGGCATGAAGCAACAGATCAGGATATCCCTCGCGTTCGTCGGACTTCTCGTCGGGGCGGGTTTCGCCACTGGCCTCGAGGTGGTGCAGTACTTCATCTCCTTCGGACTCACCGGACTGTGGGGCGTGCTGATCTCCGGGCTGGTCATGACCGCCGCTGGCGCTGTCTTCCTCCAGCTGGGCAGTTACTTCATGGCGGAGGAGCACCACGGAGTGTTCCGCAAGATCGCCCACCCCGTCATTTCGCGCATTCTGGATATCGCGGTGATAGGGACCCTCTTCTGCGTGGGATTCGTCATGCTGGCCGGTGCCGGCTCCAACCTTGAGCAGCAGTTCGGGCTCCCGGCCTGGATCGGGTCGCTGATCATGGTGATCCTGGTGATGCTGATCGGCCTGCTCAATGTCGACAAGGTCACCAACGTCATCAGCAGCCTCACTCCGCTGCTCATCGTCGCTATCGTCGTGGTCTTCGTGGCGACTCTGCTCGACTGGCCAGGAGATCTGGGCTCGCTCAGCGAACTGGCCGCCGACGAGAGTTCACCCGTGACGCCGTGGTGGGTATCGGCGTTGAACTACAACGGGCTGGCTCTGATCTTGGGCGTCTCGATGTCACTGGTCATCGGCGGCGCCCATACGGATCTGCGCGCAGCCGGCCGCGGCGGACTGTTCGGCGGGATCATCTATATGCTGCTGCTCGGAATGGCGGCATTCACGCTGCTCGCCAACATCGAGATCATCGCAGGCGACGACGTCCCCATGCTCAGCCTCTTCGAGTCCATGCACCCGGC
>DXGD01000233.1 GCA_019114115.1 Candidatus Nesterenkonia stercoripullorum | reverse complement strand
CTGGGGATCGGCATGCCCACGCTGATCCCGAACTACATCCCCGAAGGCCGCACGGTCATCCTGCAGTCCGAGAACGGGATCCTCGGTGTCGGGCCGTATCCCACGGAGGATGCCGTCGACCCAGACCTCATCAACGCGGGCAAGGAGACGGTGACCGTAGCTCCGGGAGCCGCCTACTTCGACTCGGCGCTGAGCTTCGGGATGATCCGTGGCGGCAAGATCGACGTCGCCGTGCTCGGCGGGATGCAGGTCTCCTCTTCGGGAGACCTCGCCAACTGGATGGTGCCGGGCAAGATGGTCAAGGGCATGGGCGGAGCCATGGACCTGGTGCACGGCGCGGCGAAGGTGCTCGTGCTGATGGACCACGTCACCCGGGACGGCTCGGCTAAGATCCTGGAGGCCTGTGACCTGCCGCTGACCGGCCGTGGCGTCGTGGACCGGATCATCACCGATCTGGCAGTGATCGACGTCGCCGGCACGGCGGAGCAGCCGCAGCTGAACCTCGTCGAGGTCGCACCGGGTGTGTCCGAGGAGTACGTGCGCGAACGGACCGGCGTGGAACTGCACTGAGCTCTGCGAGGTGCTGCTGCATCTGATGTGACGCTGTGCCCGGGGGACACCGGGGCAGCGTAGGGAGGTTCGCGGCGGGCGCCGCCTCAGGACGTGGCGTGCCAGCCCTGTGCTGGAGAACGCTCAGCGTCCGCCTGCGAACCCGCCGCCGCCACCGCCTCCGACGGAGCCTCCGCCGCCCGAGCCCGCTCCGGATGAGGAGGACGAGCTCGTCGCCGAGGACAGTGAGCTCACCATCGAGGAGAGCGAGCCTCCCACTGAGGAGGATCCGGAGCGCATGAGCGCCGGGTACCAGAAGACGACGTCGAGGCCCGCCTCGCGGTAGGTCACCTCGAGCACGGAGAACCACTTCTTCTCGGCCCCGAAGAGAATGGCGTACGGAGTCGCCCGATCGAAGACCGGCACGAGCTGCGCGGGTGGTATGCGACCGGCCGCTCCGGAGTCGCCAGACCGGGAGTCGGCGGCGTCGTGATGGACGAGAGCCTCTGCACGCTGACCCTCCGGCGACATCAGGATGCCGCGCAGCTGATCGAGCTGCTGGCGGATTCTGGCGCCTGCCGGCAGGTACACCCGGTGCTTCAGGATGGCGGTGATACCGAGCCCTGCTGCGAGCACCCCACCGGTGATCGCGGTGATGGTCGTGGCGGTATTGGGCCTGTCCCACCCCATGACCAGCAGCGCTGCCAGCGGGATGAGCAAGAGCAGGGCGATGCCTCCGCACAGTGCAGCCTGACGGTGGCGCACCTTCTCCGAGTAACCGCGCTCAAGGGCGGCCTTCGGGCCTTCCTGCACGATCGCCTCCAACTTCTTGCGAAGCACGAGGTTCTCCTTCGGAAGCGTGAACAGTGTGCCGGGCTCCAGCCCGGGGAAGAGGGCCCCGAGGATTCGCTGATCCAGCGAGTCCGGTGCCGCCGTCGGGTCGACAAGGCGAAACACGGGCTGCCTGGATTTCTTCGAGCCCTTCTTCCGGGGCTTCTCGCTCCCAGCGTCATTCGCCTGCGGCCCGTCCTGGCCGTCGTCCTCAATGACCAGGGCGCCTATCACCGCCAGGTGCACGAACTCGGCCGGCAACGGTGAGCGCCATGCTCCGCCCAACGGAGCAGCCAGCAGAGGAGAGAGCCCGTTCGGCACACCGTATTCGGGGGTGCTCGTCCCCAGATCGCGCGACCTGCGCCGGCTCTGAGTGAGGATGAGGAACCCACCCAGGAGGCCAGCAGCCACAGCGAGTGTGGCGATCACTGCCGGACCGATGTCGAGCAGGGCGTTGGGCTGGCGTTGTTCGGGCTGGGTGACGGTATCGGGTTCCAGCCCCACCCCCACGGTCAGCCCTGAGCCGCCGGGGAGCTCTACGGAGTCCACGGTCAGCTCGGCCGATCCGTCCTCCTGCTGATTCGCGTCGTTGATCCCGCAGTCTCCGCTGTCCTCCGGTGGGCCCGCATAGCACGCTGACTCTCCGGTGAGTGCGTCGGCGAGGGTGGGGCTGAACACGAGCTCGGCCGATGCGCTGGAGATGTTCTGGGCGCGGTCCGAGGGAATCAGGTCCCACGAGAATTCGTCGATATCGGCGTCGTCGGGGGAGTGGATCACATCGTGAAGGGTGTACTCCAGGTAGTACTCCTGCTCACCGTGGACATAGGCGTCATCACCGGTGAGGATGAGCCGGAAGCCGTCCTCATCCTCTACGTCGAAGGGGACCGGCTCACCGGAGGCATCGGTCACGGTGATGTCCTCCGGGGCAGCTGCGGCGCCCTCGTACTCCAGCGGCAGTGCCCGGACGATGCCACGGTTCTGATCTGTCTCCGGGAACTGCGCGACGATCTCCTCGCGGACCTCCGCCACCGCCCGGTCCTCACTGTCGAGGCTCAGGTCGTAGCGCGCGTCCCAGCGTTCGAAGCTGAAGTTCTCCGTGGAGCTGTCCTCTTCGGCGCCAGCCGGAGCCGCCATGAGCGGGCTCAAGGCCAGCACAAGCGTTGCGGGCACGAGAGACAACGTGCGACGCCGACGGTGACGAGGCCGACTGAGCTGTCGACGGCGAGATGCAGAAAGCGGGCGGAACGTCAGCATGGCATCACCCTACGTGAAAACTGCAGGTCAGTCGGTGTGGCAAGGGTCAGTTGCCATCACCGTCCTTCGTGTGCTGTGATGTAGGTCAACTGAATTGGGCAGGCCAATTATGGGACAGGATTTTCGCTGTGGATGATTTCTTCGCGCTCCTCGTGAAAGAGGGCACTCCGACCGACCATGGCCTGCGCCTGCCCACCGAGCGTGACCTGGCTGAGCTGGGTGGACTGAGCCGGGCGACCGTCCGGGAGTACCTCGCTGCGCTGCGCATCATGGGCCTGCTGACCAAAGTGCACGGCTCGGCCAACGTGCTCCATCGGCCGACTGGCGAGTCTGCCGGGGCGATCTACTCGGTGCTGCTGCAGCTGCAGCATGTGACCTTCGCCGATGTGGACGAAGCCCGCGAGATGTTCGAGATCGGCATGATTCGCTTCGTGGCCCGCCGGATCGCTCCCGGGGACATCGAGCGCCTCCGTCTCCAGGTCAGGGAGATGTCCGAGGCTTCTGCCGCGGGGAACAACGACGCCGCCATCGAAGCGGACCTCGCCTTCCACCGGCTGCTGTTCCGCTCGCTGAGCAACCCGATCGTCGATTTCGCCTTCGACGGCCTGCGCGTCAGCCTGCGGGACACACTTCGCGTGCGCCGGGCCCAGGCGCTCACTGCCGAGGTCCTGGCCAACAATGGCACCCGCCCCTGCGAGTTCAAGACCGACGCAGTGCACACGCAGATCGTCGAAGCCCTTGAGGCTCACGACGGCGAAGCCGCAGTCGCGGCGATGGCCTTGCACTATGAGCAGTTCCGGGACTTGGTGACAGAGGCTCCCCTCACGAAAGGACAGCACAGATGAACGCCGCCACGAATCGTCCGGCACCGGACGCAGAGCGTATCGAGCGAATCAGGAGGTCCGCCTACCGGATCAGGCGCAACGCGCTGGTCCAGGCGGAGGTTCAAGGCCAGGGCTATATCGGCCAGGCGTTGGGCATCTCCGATGTGCTCGCCGCGCTCTACGCGGACCAGCTCAGCATCCGCCCGCAGGATCCGGAATGGGACGGCCGGGATCGCCTGCAGATGTCGATGGGCCACTACGGACTGGCGCTCTACGCCGCGCTGGCGGAGGCCGGCTATTTCGACGCCGATGAGCTGAAGACCTACGCCACCGACAATTCTCGGTTGCCGATGTCTTCGATGCGGACGTACACCCCCGGCGTCGAGATCTCAGGCGGATCGCTCGGTCACGGCCTGGTCATCGCCAACGGGGTGGCTATGGGGCTGAAGCGGAAGAGCTCGCCGTCGTTCGTCTACAACCTGCTCTCCGACGGCGAGGTCAATGAGGGGTCGACCTGGGAGGCCGCCTCCGTGGCGAGCCATCACCAGTTAGACAACCTCATCGCCGTCGTCGATGACAACAATCAGCAAGC
>DXGD01000232.1 GCA_019114115.1 Candidatus Nesterenkonia stercoripullorum | reverse complement strand
GTGGCAATCATCCGGTCGGTTCTCGCCCCGGCTGGCCGGCAGCTCGTCGCCTGGCAGGATCCGCTCGGTCTCCGCCCGCGCGTCTCCGACGCTGATGCTTGAGAAGGCCCCTGCCGACAGCAGTGCGCGGTGGTTCTGCACCACCGTCAGCGCCTCGACCGCTGCGAGCCCGAAGACGACGATCGCCGCGGTCGAGGCGAGAATCAGTCGCTGGTTGAGCTTCGTTCTGCCGATCGAGCTCTCATTGACGTCTCTCGTCGTCTCCACAGCGCGATCATCGTGCGCGCTCTGCTCCCGACGGCGAGCCGGGAGGACCGCTGAGAGGACGAACGCGTTGTCCGTCTTCTCCGCGGCGAGTTCTCCGCCGTGTGCGCGGAGCTCGCTTCCCAGGGTGCTCAGGCCGGTGCCCGCTGTTTGCGCGTCGGCCGGAGTCTCGCCGAGGGCGTTCTCGATCCTCAGGCGCAGCTCGGCACCGGTGTTCGTTGCCGAGATGTCGATCGCCGCGCCGGGGGCATGTCTGCTCGCGTTCGTGATCGCTTCCTGTAGGACCCTCGTGACCTGCTCGCCTCCGAAGTCCTGCAGCCGCCCGGGTTCCGGCAGTCCTTGCACGGTGATGCGCGCACCGGCTCCGCGGGCCCGGGCCAGCAGCGCATCAACGGATGCCGAGCTCGCCGGTAGTACGGGAGCGCCGGATCTGAGGCCGGAGACGGAGTCCCCCAGGCGTTCGACCGCGTGGGCGAGATCGCTGCGGGCGTGAGAGAGCGAGTTGCGGGCGCTGTCGGGCAGCGCCGGGTCGATCTCGAGCCGTCCGAGATTGAGCGCGACGAGGCTCAACGAGTGGCCGAGGTCGTCGTGCAGCGACTGCGCGAGGGTGAGCCGATCGGCGGTGGCGCGCTCCTTGAGCTCGGCCAGGCGCTGGCCCTGCCGCAGCTCTCGCTCGCGGTCTGCCCTCCGACCGAGGACGACGTACTGGCGCACGGCGAGACCGATCAGCCAGGGCACACCAGCGCGCATGAGCGCCGGGGGCAGCTCCTCCGCGAAGTAGAGCCAGTGCCCGTCGAACCAGGCGGCCCGGGCCATGCTCACGACGACCAGCACTGCCAATCCTCCCAGGCCCGCGCGCAGACCCCTGGACCAGAGCCCGAGTGCGATCGCAGCGATGCCGGTGAGCAGGACCATGAAGAGGCCCGGCTCCGGCGCGGAGGCCAGCGCCCCGAAGCCGATCGCCGTCAGCGCGTCGACGCTCCGGCGCGCAGACGGGCGATCAAGTACTGTCATGCGCTCCATTCTCTCAGGGACGGTGAGCTCACCGCCACCCCCGATCGGGCGTGCGCGACACCTCGCCGGTATGACCATGGGCATAGACGAGTCGATCCCCATGGCAGATTCTGAGGCCGAACCGCGTCCATAGAGTGGATTTCATGACCCACGAATCTCCGACGCGCACGCTTTCGACGCCGCGCAGATCCTCGTCCCGTCCCGTGCCGTGGCCCGCGCTGCTGGCTGCCGTCGCAGTTCCCGCGGCCTTGGCCCTGGCCACATATCCGGTGCGTGAGCGACTCTTCACCGCTGTCGCCGGCTTCGCCGAGGGCTCGGCCCTGGCTTCGGCAGTGGCGTCCGTGGCCGATTTTGGTCTGCTCGCCCTCGTGGCGACCGCCGGCGTCCTCGCCGTCTGGTGCTGGTTGCGCGCGCGCCGGCGCTTCTGGCTCCTGGCGCTGGCGGGCCTGGGCGTGATCACGGCCTACGGGTTGAGCGAGGCCGTCAAGCTGCTGGTCGAGCAGCCGCGGCCCTGCAGTGTCGTCGACACCGTCACTGTGCTCAACTGCCCCGGGGGCGGGGACTGGTCGTGGCCGTCGAATCACGCCGTCCTGGCCGCTGCGTTCACAACCGCCTGCATCCTCGTCGTCCCCCGCCTCGCCTGGCTCGCGGTGCCTCTCGCTCTGGCGATCGCCGCCTCTCGGGTGGCCGGCGGGGTCCACTACGTCCACGACGTGCTGTCCGGCCTCGCACTCGGTGCCCTCGTTGTCGCGGCCGTCGTCGCCGTGGCATGGCCAGTGCTGGACCGGCGTCTGACCGGCGGGCGGGACGACGGTCATCCGGATTCGGCAAGCCGGTCCCAGGGCGGGCGCGCATGATTGAAGTCGACCGTCTCTCGAAGCGATACGGCCAGGTGACCGCTGTTGAAGGGTTGAGCTTCACGGTCCCAGACGGTGCCATCACCGGGTTCCTCGGCCCGAACGGTGCCGGCAAGTCCACGACCATGCGATGCCTCCTCGGACTCCACAGGCCCACCACCGGAACCGTGCTCATCGACGGGCGGCCGCTGACCTCCCACTCACGGCCGGCCGAGGTGGTCGGTGCCGTCCTCGACGCCTCCTGGTTCCATCCCGGCCGGGCCGGGCTGGCGCACCTGAAAGTCATCGCTGCTTCTTCCGGGCTGCCCCACCGCCGCGCCTGGGAGGTGCTCGAGGCCGTCGGGATGACCCAGGCAGCGCATCGTAGGATCGGCGGCTACTCGCTCGGGATGAAGCAGCGCCTGGGGCTCGCGGCCGCCCTGCTGGGCAAACCGCGCAACATCGTCCTCGACGAGCCGATGAACGGCCTCGACCCGCAAGGAATGGAGTGGATGCGCACCTTCCTGCGCGAAGCCGCCGCAAGCGGCCATGCCGTCCTCGTCTCCTCCCACCTGCTCGGCGAGATGGAGACCCTCGCCGATCGTCTCCTCGTCATCGACCACGGCGGCTCGATCGGCCAGTGGGACGCCGCCGACCTCCTGCAGGCGCGAAGCCGCCAAGCACTCGTCCGCACCGACGACGACGAGCGCCTCAAGCAGGCTCTGCGCAGACTGCGGGTGCCCGTGACCGCTCTGCCCGAGGGACTCTGCGTGACATTCGACGACACGCTCCCCGACACACTCTCCCTCTCGCGGACCTGCCGGGACCTCGGCGTGCTCATCACCGCCCTGACGGACAAGCCGATCCGATTGGAAGCGGAGTTCCTCCGCCTCACCGACCGATCGTCCGGACCCGAACACCGCACGGAAAGGCCAGCGCGATGACACGAGCATCGACGGCCGAGGTGCGCCGGCTGCTCACTGTGCGCTCCACAGGCATCTTCGCAGTACTGCTGATCGGCTGCTGCGTCGGCCCGATCATCCTGATGGGAATCGTCTACGACCCGGCCTATCGTGGGCCGATCGACGCCGGTGATCTGGGCAAGTGCGTGAGCATCTTCCATGTGCTGGCCATCGTGTTCGCCGGCACCCACGCCGCGACCGAGATCAGGGCCGGATCGACGGCATTGTCTTTTCTCACGCAGAGGACCCGGTGGACCTCGTTGGCGGCACAGGCAGCGGTCCAGTGGGCGTTCCTCGCATCCGCGTACGTCGTCGGTATCGGCCTCGCGCTCGTCGCGGCGACGTTCTATCCCGACGGGCTGGCCATGACACCGCGGGGTTGGGCCTATCTGGCGGCCTATCTCCTCGTCGTTCTCCTGTGGGCTGCGATGGCGACCGCGCTGGCAGTCCTCACGCGCTCCGTCGCCGTGTCCGTCGCCGCGCCGATCACGTGGATGCTCCTGATCGAACAGCTCGCGTCCATGGTCCCGATG
>DXGD01000231.1 GCA_019114115.1 Candidatus Nesterenkonia stercoripullorum | reverse complement strand
GCATGACCGTGGCCCAGGTGCGGCCCCACTCTGTGTCATCGCACAACGCTGCCAGCGCCATGCGCAGGTCGCCGGGCGGGAGGACGTCCATATCCTGGCGGAGCCGCCCGGAGGAGCCGCCGTCGTCGGCGACCGTGACGATCGCGGTGAGGTGCTCCGCGGCGATCACGCGCAGCGCGGCAAGCGTCGCGGACAGCCCATGGCCTCCGCCGAGGGCCGAGACGCGCAAACTCGCGCGCTCCCCCGGCTCGCCCTGAGGGACCAGCGACGGCAGAGCGCCGGTGACGTTCTGCATCACGGTTACTCCCGGCCCAGGTCTCGGTGAATAGTGTTGACCACGACGTTGGGCATCTGATCGAGACGGCGGGCGAGCTCCTCAGCGATGGCCACCGAGCGGTGCTTGCCGCCGGTGCAGCCCACGGCGATCGTCCCGTAGTGCTTATTCTCCCGCCGGTAGCCCTCAAGCACGGGCTGCAGAGCCTCCACGTACCGGGCGATGAACTCCCCGACCCCTTCGTTGTTCATCACATAGTCGCTAACTTGCGTATCAAGGCCGGTCAACGGCCTGAGCTCAGGAACCCAATGGGGGTTGGCCACGAATCTGACATCGGCGACGAAGTTCGCATCGGCGGGAACGCCGTATTTGAACCCGAAGCTCATGACATTCATGCGCAGCTGGATGGGCCCGTCGTCGACGAAGAGATCGCTGATCGCTTTGGCGAGGCCATGCACATTGAGATCAGTGGTGTCGACGACGATCTCTGCTTTGGCCTTGGTCTCCGAGAGCAGCTCCCGCTCCGCCGAGATGCCGTCGAGGATGCGTCCCGATCCCTGCAGCGGATGCGGCCGACGACCCTGCTCGAATCGGCGCACCAGCAGGTCGTCCGAGGCATCGAGGAAGAGCATGCGGTAGGTGATGCCTGCGGCGCGGACCTGCGCGAGCGCTTCGAGGATGCCGGTGAACAGGCGGCGGGTACGCACATCGACGACGACGGCGAGCTTCTCCACCGACCCCGGATGGCGGCTGATGAGGTCCATGACGGTGGTGATCAGCTCCGGTGGCAGGCCCTCGACCACATACCACCCCAGGTCCTCCAGCGCGTGGGCCGCCGTCGTGCGTCCAGCACCGGACATACCGGTGATGATCAGCAGCTCATTCTCGGGTGGTTTCACCGGGGTCAGGCCTGTACTCATACTCTGACTCTATCGGGCTTAGGAGCTACCGACCATGCTGTGCGGGGAACATGTCAGTCCTCAGTGCTCAGCTGCTGGGCCGGGGCGTTCGCCGCCTCCTGGCCGGCACGGAGATGGTCCAGAATGCGCTGCGCGGTGTCCTTGCCGATGCCGGGGACTTCGCAGAGCTGCTCGAGGCTCGCCTCCCGCAGCTTCGCGACGGAGCCGAAATGCCCGACGACGGCCGCGCGCCTGCTGGGGCCGAGCCCCGGGACGTCGTCCAGAGCCGAGGCGGTCATCTGCTTCGAGCGCTTCGACCGATGGTAGGTGATGGCGAACCGGTGCGCCTCGTCGCGAATGCGCTGGAGCATATACAGGGACTCCGAGGCCCTGGGCAGGATGACCGGGAAATCCTCGTAGGGCAGCCACAACTCTTCAAGCCGCTTCGCCAAGCCGACGACGGGCAACGCCTCCAGCCCGAGCGCGTCGAGAGCCTCACGCGCCGCGTTGACCTGCGGCTGGCCGCCGTCGACGACAACGAGACTGGGCGGGTAGGCGAAAGACTCCTCGGCTGGCTCGGCAGCCTCCTTCGCCTCTTCCTTGCCCTTGAGATACCGGGTGAACCGCCGGGAGACGACGTCGTACATGGCCGCTGTGTCATCCCGGGCCGCTGCACCGCGGATGGAGAAGTGCCGGTAGTCCTTCTTCTTCGGCAGGCCATCTTCGATCACGACCATCGAGGCCACGACGTTGGTACCGCCGGTATGCGAGATGTCGAAGCACTCGATACGCATCAGCGGCTCCGGTGCGTCCAGGGCCTCCTGCAGTTCCCGCAGTGCCTCTGAACGGGTGGTGATATCGGATGTGCGCCGCGCCTTGTGCAGGGCCAGCGACTGCTCCGCATTGGTCTCGACGGTCCCGAGCAGGGCCTTTTTGTCCCCGCGCTGAGGGACCCGCAGGCTCACCTGGGCCCCGCGCCGCTCGGAGAGCCACCGCTCGATCTCCGCGTGATTCCCCGGCAGGGCCGGGACAAGGACTTCACGCGGGATGCGCTCAGTGTCCGGGATCGAACCGTAGACCTGCATGAGCAGCTGCTCCACCATGCCGGCGGTGGAGGTGTTCTCGACCTTCTCGACAACCCACCCCCGCTGACCTCGGATCCTGCCCTCCCGCACGTGGAAGACCTGCACGGCGGCCTCCAGCTCATCCTCCGCCAGGGCGAAGATGTCGGCTTGGGTTTCCTCGGAGAGGACGACGGTGTTGCGCTCGAAGACGCGCCTGATCGCTTCGAGGTCGTCACGATGCCGGGCAGCGTCTTCGAAACGAAGATCGGCGACGGCGTCCTTCATCTGCGTCTCGATGCGCTGCATCTGCGGCCCGGGACGCCCGCCCATCACTTCGCAGAATTTCTCCGCGAGCTTCCGGTGATCCTCCTCGCTGATCTCACCGACGCAGGGTGCCGAGCATTTGCCGATATACCCCAGCAGACAGGGCCTGCCCGAGGCTTCGGCCCGCCGGAACACCCCGGCCGAACAGCTGCGCACGGGGAAGACACGCAGCATCGTGTCCACTGTCTCGCGAATCGCTTTGGCCGGGTGGAACGGCCCGAAATATCGGACGCCGCGCTTCTTGTCACCGCGCATCACCTGCACGCGCGGGAACTTCTCGTTCATCGTCACGGCCAGGTAGGGGTACGACTTGTCGTCGCGGTACATGATGTTGAACCGCGGGGTGTGCTGCTTGATCCAGGTGTATTCCAGCTGGATCGCTTCCAGCTCGGAGCCCACGACGGTCCACTGCACCTGATACGCGGCGTGAACCATGGCATAGGTCTTGGGGTGCAGCGTGGTCACGCTGGTGAAATACGAGTTGAGCCGTGACCTGAGGTTCTTGGCCTTGCCCACGTAGATCACCCGGCCGTGCTGGTCCTGGAAGCGGTACACGCCCGGATCGGTGGGCACCTCCCCGGGCCTCGGCCGATAGGACTGCGGGTCACTCATGGCAGCGGAGGCTCCACAGGGCCTTGGTCTTCCGAGGCGGGCGGAGCGTTATAGGAGTCCACCCGCTCCTGCCCCGTGAGCGCGGCGATAGCGCCCATGATCTGTTCAGTAGCCTCTCGGCGCACCGGAAGAGGGTGCTTGGGACCGAGCTTCTCGAATTGCAGAGGCTGCCCCACTCGCATCGTGAATTTATGCGGGACGATCTTATTCGAACCCGCTGCTTGAAGTTTCTCCGTGCCGATAAGGCCCATTGGCACGACAGGGAGGCCAGTAGCGACGGCGAGCCAACCCACGCCGTTCTTTCCGCGGTAGAGACGGCCATCCCGGCTGCGGGTCCCTTCCGGGTAGATGCCGACGCCGTCGCCGGCAGAAGCAATCCGACCCAGCTGGTGCAACGCCTCGACGGAAGCGGATTTCCGGTGGCGTTCAACGGGGACCGAGCCCACGGCTTCAAAGAATGTCTTTTTGAGTCGACCCCGCACACCGGATTCGGTGAAATACTCCGCTTTGGCGAAGAAACTCACGGGACGGGGAAAGAGAGCCT
>DXGD01000230.1 GCA_019114115.1 Candidatus Nesterenkonia stercoripullorum | reverse complement strand
CGCGGTGTTCGGCTGGATGCGCTCGCGCCCCCAATCGCGCACTGAGCTCTCCAGCCTGGATCCGAACGGGGCCCCGTCACGCGGCAGCCAGCAGATCTCCACCTGAGAGTCCGTCTCGACGCTCAGGATGTCTTCTGATGTGGGGACTTCGAGGTAGGCACGGCCTGTGGAGTGCTCCGGGAGGGACTCCAGGATCGCGCAGATCGCCGGGGCAGCCGTTTCGTCTCCGGCCAACAGCAGATCCCGCGCCGCCCCGGGCTTCCACTCGATACCCGATCCGGCGTGCTCTGAGCGGCCATCGGGGCCGATCACGATCAGCTCATCACCGAGCTCAGCACTGCAGACCCACGCCGACGCCGGGCCCTCGGTGCCATGGACCACGAAGTCGATGTCGATCTCACACTGTGCTGGACGGATGGCCCGGACGGTGTAGGTGCGGATCGGATTGCGCTGCTCCTCCGGCAGCTCCCTCCAGATGGCATACCACTGGCCCATCGGCGGCAGCGGATCCTGCCAGAAGCCGACGTCGGGCACTGTGCCATCGGGGCGCGGCAGGAAGAGCTTGATCCGTTGGTCCAGCCCCCCGGTGTGAAAGTGCTTCAGCTCCGGCGCATGCAGGGTCACTCTGCTGAAGTGGGGGCTCAGATGCTCGATCGAGCGCACCTGCGTGGCGTAGGCACGGTACGCCGGAACCTCCGGCGCATCCGTCTGGCTCTCTGCCCTGTCACGGACCGCACCAGCGGCACGTTCAGCTGCAGCAGTACGCATCGAGATCATCCATTCGTCACTGGCCGGGGTAAAGCTTCCAAGGTAGGGAAGCCTTACTAAGGTAGCCCGAAAGGAACTGATCTGCAATAAGATAAGACAGATATGCCCTTATATGACGAAGCTCTCTCTGAGGCGAGCATCCCTCCTGATCAGACCGGTTCTCACGAAGAGCTGACGTCCCCCCGCAACTCCTTCGCGAGCTCGTGGAACGGCTGGCTGGGCGTGCCGAAACGGTGCAGCGTCATGGACACTGCCTGCTCTTTGAGCCAGTAGCGCAGTTCGACGCGGCCGGACGCGGTCACCTCGTCATCAAGGATCGCGATCTCTGGCCTGCCTGCCACAGCCTGCCGCAGCTGTGCCGAGGCAGCACCGATCAGCCGCACGCGCAGCCCAGTGGCATCGCTGAATGCACCGGAGCCGAGCTGTCGCGAGAACTCCGCATCGGAGGTGGCCGGCAGGATCTCGGCGCCGAACCTGTCGGCAACCGCGCGGGCTGCCTGCGCTGCCGGGGCATCCGCCGGACCCTCCCGGCTCACACGGAGGCGGGAACCAGCCCGCACCGCAGCCAGCAGCGCACGCACGACCGCCCCGGCCGACGCCTCCGAGCTGACCCGCACGAGGACCTCCTCCGGCAGGTACCGGAAAACATTGGCCTCCGCCTGCAGCCCGGTGTGATCCTTGCCGACCCCGAATTCCTCATCCCACCAGCGCTGATCATCGGCGAGCGCCCGAGTGATCCAGCTCTGCTCGGCTTCGGTGACGACGGCATCTGAGCGCAGGGTGCTCAGCAGCCCTGCCGCGCCAGGGATTCCCAGGTCAGCCCGTGACGTCGCAGCGGGCGACGTCGCAGCGGGCGACGCATCGGCGCCAGCGGCGTCGCGCCACTGGCCGAAGAGCATCACGTAGTTCGGGCCGCCGGCCTTCGACCCCAGCCCCACCGAGGACTTCTTCCATCCGCCGAAGGACTGCCGCCGCACGATGGCACCGGTGATGCCGCGGTTGACGTAGGCGTTGCCGACTTCGACGCCGTCCAGCCACTGCCGCACTTCACGCGGCTCCAGGGAGTGGATTCCTCCGGTGAGCCCGTAGTCGACGGCGTTCTGCAGGTTCAGTGCCTCGTCGAGGTCGTCTGCCTTCATCAGGCCCAGCACCGGGCCGAAGCATTCCGTGAGATGGAAGAAGGAGCCCGGACGCACTCCGTCCTTGATGCCCGGCGACCACAGGCGTCCGGTGTCGTCGAGCTGACGCGGCTTCAGCAGCCAGCTCTCGCCCTCTTCCAGAGTGGTCAGCGCGCGCGTGAGCTTATCGCTGGGCTGCTCGGTGAGCGGCCCCACAGTAGCGGAGAGGTTCTGCGGCCAGTCCACGACCATCGAGGACGCGGCATCCACCAGCTGCCGGCGGAAGCGCTCCGAGGAATACACGCTGCCCACGAGGATCCCCAGTGATGCCGCGGAGCATTTCTGCCCCGCATGCCCGAACGCCGAGGCCACCAGATCGGCGACGGCGAGGTCACGGTCCGCGGACGGCGTGATCACCAAGGCATTCTTACCCGAGGTCTCGGCATTGATCTGCAGGTCATCGCGCCATGAGGAGAACATCGCGGCAGTCTCGGAGGCGCCGGTCAGAATGACCCGGTCCACGCCCTCGTGGCTGACCAGCCGCTTGCCCGCCTCGCCCTCATCGGGATAGACGCCGTGCAGCACCTCGCGCGGCACACCGGCCTCCCAGAGCGCTTCGAGGATCGCCATCGAGCAGTGCGGCGTGGGCTTGGACGGCTTGTGGATGACTGCAGCGCCTGCCGCGAGCGCGGCGAAGGTGCCGCCTGCGGGGATCGCCAGCGGGAAGTTCCATGGCGGAGTGATCAGGACGAGCTTGTCCGGGACGAACTCGGCGAGCTCGTCGTCGTGCAGAGAGAGCGCGGAATGGGCGTAGTACCGGGCGAAGTCGATCGCCTCGGACACTTCGGGGTCAGACTGGGCCAGGGACTTCCCCACTTCAGCGGCGGCCAGGGCGAGCAGGTGCCCGCGCCGCGCGGCGAGGATGTCGGCCGCCCGGTAGAGGATGCGGGCGCGCTCCGCGGCCGGGCGGTCCGCCCACTCCTGAGCGGCCTGCCGTGAGGAGGCGACCAGAGCGTCGACGTCGTCCCGGCGCAGCGTCTCGGGAAGAGCGCGGCTATCCAGCCAGCCGGGCGTCATCGCCTGGTCCATCACGGCCTTGCCCCAGTCCTGGTTCGCCGGCAGGGCAGGGTCGGTGTCCGGCTCGTTGGTGAACTCCGGGAGGCCGCCGTCGTACTCGCGCAGCGGGAGCTGGGCCTCCGCCGCGCGATCCTGCTCATGCTGGGGCGAGGGGGCCAGATGTCCGCTGCGCTCGAGCACCTCGCGCAGCGAGCCCAGGGAATCGCGGAAGCGGTCGGCTTCGCGCTCGAAGATCGGGCCGTCGGGGCCGAGCTCGAAGATCCCGGACATGAAGTTCTCATTCGCCGAGTTCTCCTCGAGACGGCGCACGAGGTAGGAGATGGCGACGTCGAACTCCTGCGGGCGCACCGCAGGCACGTAAAGCAGCAGACGTCCGACGTCGGCGCTGACCGCATCAGCCTGGTCAGCGGCCATGCCCTGGAGCATCTCGAATTCCAGCCGGTGGCTCACCCCGCGCTCGTCGCCGAGCAGGTGGGCGAAGGCGATGTCGAAGAGATTGTGCCCGGCCACTCCGAGCCGGAGCCCAGCCATGCGCTCCTGAGTGAAGAGCCAGTGCAGGACGAGCTTGTAGTTGGCGTCGCTGGCCTGCTTCGAATCGCAGGTCACCACGGGCCATCCGGCGACCTCGGCATGGGCCTTCTCCACGGCGAGGTTGGCGCCCTTGACCAGGCGCACTTTGATATCGGCCCCACCATTGCGGACCCGTTCGGCGGCGAAGGCCGAGAGCTGCTGCATCGCCCCGAGCGCATCGGGCAGGTAGGCCTGCAGCACGATCCCGGCCTCGAGCGTCTTGAACTCCTCGCGGGAGAGCAGCGCGGTGAAGACGGCGATCGTCAGATGAAGGTCGCGGTACTCCTCCATGTCCAGGTTGATGAACGTCGGGGCACCGGAGGTGGCGGCGGCCTCCCGGTAGAGCGGCACCAGGCGCTCCACAACGTAGTCGACCGTGGCGTCGAAGCCCCACATCGAGATCTGCGAGGCCACAGAGGAGACTTTGATGGAGACGTAGTCGACGTCGTCGCGGCTCAGCAGCCGACGGGTATCCTCCAGATGGTGGTCCGCCTCGGCCTCGCCCAGCACGGCCTCGCCCAGCAGGTTGATGTTCAGCCGGTGCCCGCTCTCGGTGATCTCCTTGACCGCTTTGCCGAAGGGCTTGTCCCGGGCGTCGATGACCATATGCCCGACCATGGACCGCATCCTGGCCCGCGCCGCCGGGACGACGACGCCGGGCAGCGTGCGAGCAGCCATCGCTCCGGCTTTGATCTGCGCCCGATCCGCGAAACCGAGTCCATCCGGAGCAATCTGGCCCAGCT
>DXGD01000229.1 GCA_019114115.1 Candidatus Nesterenkonia stercoripullorum | reverse complement strand
TGTCACGTGGGTACGCGCGGGCCGCTGTACGGCCCGAAGGACCTGGAGGACGACGCGCGTTTCGGCTTCGGCATCATCAGCAGCTCCGATATCCATCGGCAAGGGTGCGCGAGCGTGGTCGAAGGCCTGCGCCAGCGCGTTGAGGACGCGCCGCTCTACATTTCGGTGGACATCGACGTCCTCGACCCCGCCCACGCCCCGGGCACGGGTACCCCGGAGCCCGGTGGCATGACGTCGCGGGAGCTGCTGGAAATACTGCGTGGGCTGCGCGGTCTTAACATCGTGGGAGCCGACGTCGTCGAGGTCTCGCCGGAATACGATCACGCCCAGCTCTCTGGACTCGCGGCCTCGCACGTCGCCTACGACATCATCTCGCTGCTTGCCGATAAGAAGGCCGGCGGTGACGCCACGTGATCGATCACAGCTGGTCACGCGAGACTCCCGAACCATCGTCACCCCAGCCCGACGATTCGACGGAGCTGGCACCGCGCAACGGGGGAGACCTCGTGGTGGAGACACTGACTGCTCTGGGTGCTCGCTCCGTCGTGGGTATCCCTGGTCAACACGCGCTCGGCCTGTTCGATGCGCTCTCCCGGTCCTCGCTGGCGTTCTACTCCTTCCGGGTGGAGAACAATGCTGCATTCGCAGCTGATGGGTACAGCCGGGCCTCCGGGCAGGTCGGGGTGCTGTTCCTGTCCACCGGGCCTGGCGCGCTGACATCGTTGGCGGGACTGCAGGAGGCGTACGCGACCTGTGTTCCGCTCGTCGTCATCGCCTCGCAGATTCCGCGCGAGGGGCTCGGCGCCAGGCACAAGGGGATGATCCACCAGCTCGACGAGCAGAAGGAATCCGCCCGCAATGTGACCAAGAGCCAGTTCACCGTCCAGCAGGCGGCGTCGATTCCCGCGGTGATCCACGACGCCTGGGAAGAGGCCTTGACGGCGCCGCAAGGCCCTGTCTGGGTGGAGATCCCTCAGGACACGCTGCTGGAGCCCACAGTGGTTCCTCCAGTAGCCGACGTCCATGCGCAGGCGCGGCCGGTGCCGGCGCGCAGAGAGCTGGTCGCTGAGGCCGCCCGGCTGCTGGGCGGCTCCTCACGACCGGCAGTGCTGGCAGGGGGTGGAGTGCGCAGGTCCGGCCCCGACGCCGAAGCCGCATTGGCAGACCTCGCCGAACTCCTGGGCGCCCCGGTGGTCTGCACTCCCGGTGGGAATTCAGCGTTCCCCAGCTCTCACAGGCTGTCCTTGGGTTCGTGGGTCGAGGACCGGTACGTCACGGAAGTCCTGGAGGAAGCCGATGTCCTGCTTGTCGTGGGCTCCTCACTCGGCGAGGTCACCAGCAATTACTACACGCTGGCACCACGCGGGTCAGTGATCCAGATCGATGCCGATTACCAGGTCTTGGAGTCGAACCACTCGGCGCTGGGCATTCGGTCGGACGCGGGACCTGCGCTGGCGGACATTCACGCGGCCCTCGCCGACGACGGCGTCAGGAAGTCTGCACAGCCTCGCGCGGACTGGGGCGGTGCCAGCTCCGAGCAGCTCGTCGCAGCAGTGCGCGAGAAGGTGGAGCGGCGGCTCTCCGCGCAGGATCTCAGCGCAGAACGTCAGCTCCTGGCAGATATCCGGGCCGCTGTGCCGCAGGGATGCCACACGTTCTGGGATATGACCATTGCCGCATATTGGGCATGGAACTGCTGGAGCACCGATGGCGGGGCCTTTCACTCGGCGCAGGGTGCCGGCGGACTGGGTTTCGGGTTTCCGGGGGCGCTCGGCGGCGCCATCGCCGCGCAGGAGCAGGCGGACCTCAGTGCTGGACCTCACGATAGACGCCCCCAGCGAACTGTCGCCGTCGCCGGCGACGGGTCGGCCATGTACTCGATCGGGGAGTTGGCAACAGCCCGGCAGTATGAGCTTCCGGTCACCTGGCTCATCATCGACGACGGCGGCTACGGGATCCTCCGGCAGTACATGGATGACACATTCGGCCGGGCTACCGCGACCGAACTCGCCGGTCCCGACTTCATGAGGCTGGCCCAAGCGTTCGGTGTGCCCGCTGCGGACGTCTCGCCTGATCAGCTGAAGGACGGGCTCGCACGCGCCTGTGAGGCTGACGGCCCGAATGTGGTGATCGTTCGTACCCAGCTCGGCATGTGGGAACCCAGCCATCTGTCGGAGCCGCTCAGCCGGTGAAGCCAGCGGCCGCGAGCTGCGAGCCCGTGCTGCGAACACCACGCCGCTAGGGCGCAGAAGTGCTGGCAGGCAGCGACCTGGGAGAACGACGACCGCAGAGGATCCAGTGCACGATGGCTTCGTCCTGTCCAGGGTTCGCCCAGGTGTGCGGTTCTGTGCCGGGGAAGGTCACGGTGTCTCCAGCCTGCAAGGAATACTCTTCGCTCTCGGTGATCAGGGTGAAGCTGCCGCTGATGACGTGCAACGCTTCGACCTCGCAGTCCATGGTGTACTTTTCCGATTCGCCGTGACCGCCCGGGGCGACTGTGGCCCGCACGATCTGCAGGTCTTGCTGGCCCGGTGGTGAGAGCAGCTGGTCGACGATGCCGTCTCCGCCGAGGCTGATATGCGGGGCCTCGTCCAGGCGCACGAGCGTGACATCGGGGGAGTTGAGCACGTCTCCTGGTGCGACGCGCAGGACCTGGCAGATGGTGACCAGGCTGGCGACGGAGGGGCTCGTCAGATCGCGTTCTACGCGCGAGAGGAACCCTTTGCTCAGTCCCGAATACCGCGCCAGCTGCTCCACGGTCAGCCGTGATCGCTCTCGTATTGCGCGAAGCCTGCGCCCCAGCTGAACGGGGGCGGTCGTGGGAACTACGGGCAGATTTTTCATTCCAGGGTCGTAGTCCCTCCTGCAGTCTGCTGTGGCATGCGGGAAGTATAGCCCGGCCTGGGGCGTGGGAGGGTGCGGTCAGGTGCGGTGTGTAAAACGTTCGTCACCAGATGTTGTCTCCCAGGAAACATAAGTTTATTATAGTTGCTACCTGTGAGCCGAACCACACCCCTGGCCTTCTGTGCCGTACGGGGCGGCAGCTCAGCGATCGTGTATCAGACAGAGGGCAGGACGACCGTATGGAATCCTTGAACATCATCATCATCGTGATCTACCTGGTTGCCATGCTCGGATTCGGGTGGTGGGGCAGGCGGCGCACCAAGAACGCCTCGGACTACCTGGTGGCTGGCCGCAGGCTGGGTCCGTTGCTCTATACCGGAACGATGTCCGCCGTGATCCTGGGCGGGGCGTCCACAATCGGAGGTGTCGGACTCGGCTACACCTACGGGATATCCGGAGTCTGGCTGGTCACCGCTATCGGGGTCGGGGTGCTGATCCTCAGCCTGCTCTTCGCGCCTACTCTGCGCCGGCTCAAGGTCTACACCGTTTCCCAGATGCTGACCCTGAGGTACGGGTCAGAGGCGACGAAGGTTTCCTCCGTCGTGATGCTGGGGTACACCTTGATGCTGGCGGCGACCTCGACCGGGGCCTACGCCTCGATCTTCGTCGTCCTCTTCGGCTGGGACCGCTGGCTCTCTATCCTGGTGGGCGGCGGAATTGTGCTCATCTACGCCGTCGTGGGCGGAATGTGGTCGATCACCCTGGCCGATTTCGTGCAGTTCGGGATCATGACGGTGGGCCTGTTCCTGGTCATGCTGCCCTTCTCGCTTGCCAGCGCCGGAGGGTGGAGCGGCCTGACGGATCGATTGGACGCGGAGTTCTTCGACCTCGGCGGCATCGGATTGCAGTCCATCATCACCTACTTCGTGGTCTACACCTTGGGCCTGCTCATCGGGCAGGACGTATGGCAGCGGGTCTTCACGGCACGAACTCCAGCCATAGCACGCTGGGGTGGCGCCGCTGCCGGGGTGTACACCATCCTCTATGGCCTGGCCGGCGCGATCATCGGCATGGCAGCTGCCGTGGTGATGACCGGCATCGAGAACTCCGACGACGTCTTCGCTGCCGTCGCGACGGACATGCTGCCGATCGGCATCGGCGGCATTGCGATGGCAGCAGCTGTGGCGGCGATGATGTCGACTGCCTCAGGTGCGCTGATCGCCGCGGCCACAGTCGCTCGTGCAGACGTCGTGCCGCTCATCCGAGGGTTGATCGTCGGCCGTGGAGTCCGGCGATACGGGGCGGCAGAGGTCGCCGCTGAGGCTCGGCGTCAGTCCGGTGAGGATCCCGCGGACTCGGCCGAGGACCGGGCGGAGCGTTTCGAGCGGGACATCTCGTCGAATCGTCGGTGGGTCTTGATCGCCGGAGTGTTCGTCTTGGGGCTTGCCATCCTGGTGCCCGACGTCGTCTCCGCGCTCACTATCGCCTACGCGATCCTGGTGGGCGGGCTGCTGGTGGCGATCCTGGGCGCGCTGGTGTGGCAACGCGGAACGGGGGCCGGCGCAGCGTGGTCCATGGTGATCGGCGCTCTGGCGACGTTGGGAACCATGACGGTGCTCGAGATTCAGGCCAGTGAGCGGTTCGCGGGAATCAACGCCAATGAGCCTATCTACTTCGGCCTGCTGTCATCGGCAGTCGTCTACACCGGAGTCAGCCTCCTGACACGGCCTACGGACCCCGAAATACTGGCTGCCTGGCAGTATCGGACTCGGTATGGTACCGATCGGGACTTCGTGCCGGGATCTGATGTGCGTGCAGCGATCAGAGACGCTCGATGAGCCCGGCAGAGCAGTCTCGAGTGAATAGCGGATCCGGTGCTCGGGGCCGATCTGCCGCGTGAAGTGGGCCCACTCAGCACCGATTCAGCACCAGCGCCAGAATCGTGTAGACTCCTGTGGTGCCTGAACGAGTTTCGGCTCCAATAGTGCAGCATCGGGCTATAGCGCAGCTTGGTAGCGCGTCCGTCTGGGGGACGGAAGGTCGTGGGTTCAAATCCCGCTAGCCCGACCAACCGGAAAGGCCCCTACTTCCTTGAAACAACAGGGAAGTAGGGGCCTTTCGCGTGCCCGAGGCGTGCTGCTGGTGGCAGCCCTCACTGCCCGTGTGTGCCCGGCTGGGCAGCCGCTGCGGGGCTGTCGCGCGCTGGGCGTCGGCTGATCGCAATTTCCCCCCAGACTGTCCTGACATGGGATCTGGCGTGACGCTCTGCGGCGTCGGCGTCGCCGTCGACGATGGAGCGCGCGGTGCGCAAGTGGTCTTCCAGTGTCCCGGCCACTGGGATCGAGGGCGTGAGGCCGAGGTTCGCGCGCCAGCTCAGCACCATCTCCACGGGTTTGGTCAGGGCGGTGAACTGCGGATTCTGGGAGCTGAGAAGCAGCAGACGGTGGTAGTCGACGTCGATGGCGAGGTAGGGCTCCGAATCGCCCAGGCCTTGACTGCCCAGTTCATGCAGGCTGGTGGCCAAGCGCAGCAGCTCCGCGCGCTGGGCGTCGGTGGCACGGATCGCCGCGAGCCGGGCGGCGAGCGGCTCCACGGCGACCCGGAGCTCCAGGAGGGCTTCGAACTGCTGCTGCCGGAAGGGTCCGCTGAGATTCCAGCGCATGAGATGTTCGTCCAGGGCGTCCCAGTCCTCGCGCGGCCGGACCCTGATCCCCAGGCGTCGCCGGGACTCCACCATGCGGATGCTCTCGAGCACTTTGACGGCCTCACGGGCGGCTGTCCTGGAGGCACTGTAGTCCTGCTCCAGGTCGGCCAGCGTGAACGAACTGCCCGGTGCCGGGTCGCCAGAGGCGATGCGAGCACCGAGTGAGTCGAGCAGTGTTTGATGGACCCGGTTCCCCACAGTGTTCCCTCTCATGCGTTCCGCAGGTTGTGTCTTGCCGCATTTATGGTCATACTTTAGCGTTGCTATCGTACGATGTAACGGCCGTTACGCTGGCCTATGAGAAATCCTCGTCGATAGCGCCGAGCCGTTCTGGTCCGGCTTGCTGCGGTTCTCCCGCAGGCTCATCTCTCAGAACTCCTCCCGCCGAACACTTTCCGAAGAATCACTGGAGATCCACACCCATGGAAGACTGGACGCAAACGCTAGGGACCGCTCCGCTGCTCGGCATTGCCGTGGCTGCCGTCGCCCTGATCCTGTTCCTCGTCATCAGAGTGCGCCTGCACGCGTTTCTCGTGCTCGTAGTGGTCTCCCTGCTGACAGCGCTGGCCACGGGCATTCCCGCGGACATGATCGTCGATACATTGCTCGACGGGTTCGGCGGGACTCTCGGGTCGGTGGCCCTGCTGATCGGCCTTGGGGCGATACTGGGCAGGCTCGTGGAGTCATCCGGTGGCGCCAAAGTCGTCGCCGACAAGATGGTCAGCGTCTTCGGAGAGAAGCGGGCAGCATTTGCGCTGGGTGTCACCTCACTGCTGCTGGGATTCC
>DXGD01000228.1 GCA_019114115.1 Candidatus Nesterenkonia stercoripullorum | reverse complement strand
CCCGGGTTGACCGTGGTGAACCGGTAGCGGCCCACATTGTCCACTGGCGTGCGGCCCCATCCGGTGAAGGTGTAGCCGTCGCGGGTGAGTGAGCCGTGCTCGGCTGAGATGCGTCCCTGTGCATCGGCCTGCCAGATCTCCAGCAGGGCATCCGGGATGACCTCGCCTGCGCCGTCGTAGACAGTGCCGTGCAGGCGGATTGCCTGCGGGTGCGCGCGGTCGACAAGCTTCTCGCCGTCCTCGAAGGGCAGGGCGTAGCCGTAGAACGGTCCGATCGTCTGCGCCGGCGTCTGCGTCAGGGTGTCTGCGCGGGTCTCAGTGGGGGTCTCAGCGGGGGTATCGGTGCTGTGGCTGCTCATGCTCAGTGCTCCTCATCGCGTGCGGCATCGGACTCGAACCAGGTGCGGTTGCTTCCGGAGAGGACGATGTCCCACCGGTAGCCGGTGTTCCACTCATGACCTGCCACCGAGTGATCGTAGGTGGCGACGAGCCGGTCACGGGCCTTCTGATCGGTGATGGACTGGTAGATCGGGTCCAGGTCGAACAGCGGGTCGCCGGGGAAGTACATCTGCGTGATCAGCCGCTGCGTGAAGTCGGTGCCGAAGAGCGAGAAGTGGATATGCGCGGGACGCCAGGCGTTGTAGTGGTTCTTCCACGGGTAGGGCGCCGGCTTGATCGTGGTGAAGCTGTACTCACCGTTCGGCCCGGTGATCGCACGCCCGACGCCGGTGAAGTTGGGGTCCAGCGGTGCCGGGTGCTGATCGCGCTTGTGGACGTAGCGGCCTGCGGCATTGGCCTGCCACACTTCGACCAGCTGGTGACGGATCGGGCGTCCGTCGCCGTCGAGGATGCGCCCGGTGACGACGATGCGCTCGCCGATGGGCTCCCCGCCGTGCTGGATGGTGAGATCCGATTCGAGGATGTGCACATCGCGCTCACCGAATGCGGGGGAGTGAAGCTCGATCTCCTCCGGGTCAGCATGGTGCAGCGACTTCGTCGGGCTGCGCAGCAGGGAGGAGCGGTACGGGGGATAGCTCAGCCGAGCTGAGGCCTCCTCTTCGCCGGTCTGCTCCACGTCCCGCCGATAGGCGCTGCCGATGGCGCTGATCTCAGCATTGATCTCCTCCTGCGACGCCGAAGCGGCGTCTGGATTGGTGTTCTGCTCGGCCATGGGCACGTGCCTCCTGGAACTGGCGTGTGGGTGCTGGTGTCCTCCAGTGTGAGGGGGGCAATGTGGCGTGCGCTATAAGAGAGCCATTCAATGGTTTAGCTACTGCAGTGCGCGGGCAATCCCGTGCCCGGCAGTCTGCAGGGCCATCAGGACCTGCGGGATGGCAGGCGAGTCCCGCGGGACGACGGCGGTCAGTGCGGCTTCGGCCTGACGTCTGCGGTTGAGCACCGGGACCGTGACCCCTGTGGTCTCCGGATCGATCAGGCCGTTGAGGCGGGCGAAGCCGCGGTCCCGCGTCTGCGCCAGCTCATCGCGCAGAGTCGGGCGTTCGGCGGCCACCGTCTCCCAGTGCGTGGTGAGCCACTCCTGGGTGCGGTCCGCAGAGCCGAAGGCCAGCAGCACATGCCCCATCGAGGTGTGATGGGCCGGCATGATGCCGGCGACTTCGGCGGGGTTAGTCACGGCGCCATGACGTGAGAGCCGCTCCACGATGAGCACACCCTCGGGATTGAGGATGGAGAGCTGAGTGGTCTGCTGAACGACCGCATTGACGTCCTGCATGAAGGGCAGTGCGGTGTGGCGCAGCGTGCGGGAGAGTCCTGTGCGCTGCCCCAGCTCCCACAGCCGATGACCCGGCTCGACGGTCCCGGTGTCGGTCCGGTGCAGCAGCCCTCGTGAGGTGAGGTCGCTGATGAGCCGGTATCCGCTCGTGCGGGGGAGGCCTGCGGCGTCGGCGAGCTGAGTGGGGGTCAGCCCATCCGTATCAGCGACGACGTCGAGCACCCGCATCACGCGGTCCAGCACCGACTCTCCGCTGCGTGAGTTCGCCATAGGTCCAGGGTACGCAGGCCCGCGGGGCTGGCGTGACAGCATGGGTTTTACACTGGTCGCAGTTGGTGGGCCGTAGCTTGTGATGGAGAGGAGACAGCCGCATGCCGTTGCGCCGCGCGATCGCTGCGGTACTCCTGTTCGTCCTGGTGGCGCTGTCAGGGTGCGCTGGCGGCCGGGAGATCTCCCTCTCCTCGGGTGAGACTCAGGTCTACTCCGGCTCCTCCGACTCCGGCTCTACGTGGGAGGCGCATGTGCCTCCTGATCCCAACGGGACCCTCATCCTGTTCTCACACGGTTACCGGAACGCGGGCCCCAACCCGGCCTGGTACGAGTCGACGACCAGCCATCTGAAACCGCTGCTGGAGCGCGGCTACTCCGTGGTGGCCTCGTCCTACGCGACGCTGGACTGGGCGATGGGAACAGCGGAGGAGGACCAGCTCGATGCGCTCGACCAGTTCACCGCCGAATACGCCTCCGACCACGGGGAGTTCGACCGGGTCATCGCCTACGGTCAGTCGATGGGAGGCCTCGTCACCGGCCGGCTCGCAGAGCGCAGCGACACCGGTATCGACACCGATATCGACGCCGGCATCGCGGCCTGCGGCGTCATGGCAGGCGGCGTCGACCGGAACAACCATCAGCTCGACGGCGTCTATGCGGCAGCCGTCCTTCTCGCCGATCGGCCTGACCTGCAAATCTCTGGATTCTCCGCTCCAGATGAAGCCGTGGCGCCCGCAGCGGTGATCTCCTCGGCGATCACGGAAGCGCGCAAGACCCCGGCTGGCCGGGCGCGGATCGCCGTCGTCGCTGCGCTGCTGTACGCGCCCACCCGGGGCGGTGTGGACCTGGAGGACGACGCCGCCGTCGCTCGGGACCAGGCCCGGACGATCGAGGAGTCGATGCCGGTGCTGATGCAGCGGCGGGCTCAGATCGCCGGTTTCATCGGGGGCGACTCCGGCTGGAACGCTGGGGTCGACTACGCGCAGATGATCGAGGAATCGGGCCGGGCGGAGTTCATCGAGGAACTGTACGACGACGCCGGGCTGGATCTGGCCGAGGATGTCGAGCGCCTGAGCGAGGAAGCCGAGATCGAGCCCGATCCGGAGGCTCTGCGCTGGATGCAGCGGACCTCCACGCTCTCGGGGGAGCTGCAGATGCCGGTGCTGACCATGCACACTCTGCGGGATTTCGTCTCACCGGTGGAGGTCTCCGGCGTCTATGAGCAGGATGTTGAGCGCGCCGGCGCATCCGAGGACCTCCGCCAGATCTACGCCGACCGTTCGGGGCACTGTCTGCACTCCGCTGACGAAACTGTCCTTGCCGTCGAGGTGATGGAACAGCGCCTGGACGAGGGCCGATGGCCGGACACCAGCGCGGCAGGTCTGCGGAGCCTGGGCGATGACCTGGGGCTTGGCAATCTTCGGTTCCTGGACTACACCCCGGAGCCTTTCGTCAGCACTCGCGAGTGGAAGGAGAGCTGAGCGCAGGCGGCCTCCGGCGTCTAAGCTGATCCCGTCTCTATTTGCGCTGGCGGTCGTGTTCACCGCACGTCGACCGCTCAGCAGTCCCGCCTAGGAATCTGTGTCATCTCTTCGCTCTGGCTCCCGAAACCCCCTGGTCTGGGTCATCGTGGGCATTTTCATGGTCGGCGTGAGCCTGCGTGCGCCGATCATCGCGCCGACGGCCGTGATGGACGCGATACGGGACGACGTCGGCCTCACGGCTGCCAGCGCCGGCCTGCTGACCGCGATCCCAGTGCTGCTCTTCGCGCTGACGACGCCCGCAGCGGTGAAGATCTCGAAAAGGTGGGGGCCGGAGGCCGCCGTCGTCGTGTGCCTGGCCGGCGTGGTGGCGGGGACGGTCCTGCGGTCGCTGGGCTCGACGGTCGCGCTGTTCGCCGGGACGGCGCTCATCGGCGCAGCCATCACTGTGGGAAATATCGTGGTGCCGGTGCTGACCAGGCGCGATGTGCCGCTGGCGAAAGTGCCGATGGTGACTGGCCTCTACGTGGTCTCCATCAACATCGGGTCGATGGCGACGCTCATCGGCACGGCGCCGCTGGCAGACCTCGTCGGATGGCCTTTGGCCATCGCCGGGTGGGCCGTGATCACCGCTGCAGGTCTGGTCTTCTGGTGCTTCCGGCTGCGGCCGGCTCGAGAGCGCGACGGCGACGGGGACGGCGGTGGGGATGAGGGCGCGGCGCCCGACGAGGCCTTATCCAGCGATGAAGAGCAGGACGCGGCACAGGACGCGGCACAGGACACGGCGCGGGACACAGCGCAGTCCGGTCGCGAAACATCGAGCGCCCGGGGTGAGGGGAGCGGCTCGGCTGCCGTCCCACGGAACCCGCGCCTCATCGTGATTCTGCTGCTCATCGCATTCTGCGGGCAGGCGGCGGCCTACTACGGGACGACGACCTGGCTGCCGCTGCTGCTCGCTGAGACGCGCGGACTCTCAGCGAGCACCTCCGCAGTGGCTGCCTCGCTGTTCCAGATCGCCGCCATCGCGGGCGCCTTGGGGGTTCCGCTGTTGGCGATCCGGTTCCGTCCTGTCGTGCCGGTCGCCGTCGTCGCGGGGCTGTGGATCACGCTTCCGGTGGGGCTGCTGGTGGCTCCCGAGGCTTTCGTGATCTGGTCGCTCATCGGAGGTGCGGCGCAGGGCGGCGGTTTCACCGCGATCTTCTCGATCATCCCCCGGATCAGCCGCAGCGACGGCGAGGCCGCACGCGCTTCGGCCATGGTCCAGGGCGGTGGGTACCTCGCCGCGACCCTCGCGCCGCCGCTGGCCGGCTGGCT
>DXGD01000227.1 GCA_019114115.1 Candidatus Nesterenkonia stercoripullorum | reverse complement strand
GTCGAGAGGACGCGGTCGGCGTCCAGAGTCGGCACGTTGTTGAGCGCCGAGATCACACGGTCACGAGCGCTGTGCGAGGAGTGCCGCGGCTGCTGAGCCTTCACCTCCGACGACTCGCTGGATTCGCTCGCAGCCTCGCTCGCGGACCCGCTCCCCGGCCCATTCGGCGTCTCCTCAGCCGTCTCCGCTGGCGCTGCTGCTGTGATCTCGGCGGCGTGTGAATCACCCTTCTGGTCCCGGCCGGCGGAGTCGGGGTCGAACCGCTCTTCGAAATACGCGATGAGAGCGGAGGTGACCTCGGCGTTGTGGAGCAGCACCTCGGCGACGAAACCATAGGAGTGCCCGCTGCCCAGCTGACGCATGTACTTCGCATAGGCACGCAATATGCTGACCTTGCGGGCGGAGAGCTGGAGCCTGAGCACCAGAGCCGAGAAGATGTCAGACTCGACCCACTCGGTGAGCACCTGGGAATAGGCGTCCCGCAGCAGATCGATCGTCGCGTTCGGGTCCACCCCTTCGGGATAGCATAGGCCGAGGTCGTAGAGGTGGAACCGCTCGCCGTCGGCACATTCCAGAGTGTAGGAGCGCTCGTCCAGCACCGAGAGCCCGAAATCGTCGAGCACAGGCAGCGTCTCGGTCAGCGTCTTGGCCTCATGCAGGTAGAGCTTGAGCCGCATATCGGCAGGATCCTCGGCCCGCGGACGGTAGAAGTGCAGCCGCGGCCCCTCCTCGGGGCGCTGCTCCAGGAGACTGAACTGAGCGACGTCGCTGAAGGCATCCTCGATCTCATAGATCACGCGGTAGTCCGCGGGGAACGCCTCACTCCAGCGCTGTGCGAGACGTTCGGCGTCCTCGGCAGGGTAGCGTTCGGCTGCCTCCTCAGCGATCCCTTCCGACCAGGAACGCACCGCTCGCGCCAGCTTCTGCTCCAGAGCACTGGCGGAGATGCTGAGCTGTTCGGCGTCGTCAGCCAGGCGCACCCGGAAGAACACGCGGGCCAGGACCGATTCGGTCAGGCGCACATCGAAGTCGATCGAGGCGGCGTCGATATGGTCGGCCAACGTCTGCTCGACCCGGCGCCGCACAGCGGTGTTGTACCTGTCACGAGGCATGTAGACCAGCGCGGTCATGAACCGCCCGTAATGGTCCTTGCGCAGGAAGAGCCGCACCCGGCGGCGCTCCTGCAGCTGGAGGATCTGCCACATGGTCTCTTCGATCTCGTCCATATCCATCTGCATGAGCTCATTGCGCGGATAGGTCTCGAGGATCTGCATCAGGTCGCTGCCGGTGTGCGAGGAGGCACTGAAGCCGGATCTCCGCAACAGCTCGCTGGCCCGGGTGGCAAGGACCGGTATATCGCGTATCGACTGCGCATACGCGCGCTGGCTGAAGAGGCCCAGGAATCTGCGCTCCCCCTGAACGGCGCCGTCAGCAGAGAAATTCTTCACTGCCACATAGTCCATGTATGTCCGGCGTCGCACCGTTGAGCGTGAGTTGGCTTTGGTGATGACCAGGGCACGACGTTCCTGCTGACGCCGCTTGCCGGCCTCGGACAGCTCCGCAGAGTCTTTCGATCCTGTGCGGCTGCCGCGGGCTCTGCTCTCCGCCAGAATGCCCAGTCCCGTTCCGGAGACAGGCTCCAGGTGAACGGACCCATCATCGTGGGTGGCCAGGACGTACTCCCGGTACCCCAGGAAGAGGAAGTTCCCCTCGGCCATCCAGTCCAGCAGGTCGGCAGACTCCTGCGCCTCGGGGAGATCCTCGGCATCGCGGAGCATCCCGGCCGCACCGCGGGAGCGCCGGATCATCCGATCGTGATCACGGTGGCTGGACCGCACATCTCCGAGAACGCCGAAGAGCCCTTCTTTGAGCTCCTCGGCATCTTCCGGTGTCACAGACTGGTCCATCTCCACTGCGATCCAGGACTCCACATCCTCCCTCTCGGAGACGTCGCCCTCTTCCTTGAGCAGCGAAGCCAGCTGTGGAATCGACTGGGTGTCGCCCGAGGACAGACCGCGTTCGGGGGCCGGCAGCGAATGGACGACGCTGAGCTCGTTCGACTCGGCATCTCGAGTGGTTCGCAGGATGGGGTGCACCACGAGCGACATCGAATAGCCGTTGCGGGTGATCTCCGCCGTCACCGAGTCCACCAGATAGGGGACATCCTGAGTGACGACGAAGGCGACGCTGCGTTGGCCCACTGTGGCAATCCGAATCGCAGGCTCATCCCCTGCCTTCTCCTGGGCGAGCTGAAGGTGCTCGGCCACCCAGTCCAGCTGCTCCTGAGACGAGACCGAACGCAGATCTTCCCGTGCGACATGTGCGAAATACGCACTGACAAGGGCCTGCAATTCACCATTGCGGCGGTTCCACAGAGCATCTTCGGCAGCCATCGAATGTCATCTTCTTTCGTCGAATCTCTTCTTGCGCTGATACCGCTGGCAGCACATCATCGTGCGGCTATCAGACTCCTGGCGGCACGTGTCCTGCTGAAGCCGTGCTGCCTGCTCTCACCCTACCCTCCCCCGGGCGTTCTGACGGGACACTTCCGGCAATATCCACAGGCATCCTGATTCACTAGGCACGTCGTGGGGATATGTGTAGCATCTGTGTCCATTGCGCGGAGGCCAGCTTTTTCCGTGCGAGTCGTCCCACCCTGCCTGCTTTCCCAGCAGTGACGAATGTCCATCTGAGCTGCCAGGCGATGTGCCGTGAGATGAGCCGCGGGGCCGAGCACTGTGCTGCGAGGCCGAACCGCGATCAGCACCCTGGTCTCATGAGCAGTGCGCTCTCGCCGCGGCGGCTCAGCCGCTGAACGAACAACGAAGAGGTTTCATGACACTGCCAGCTTGGGAGACCAACCGCTCCTCACCGACACAGCAGCCCAGGGTGCTGCCGGCACCGGCGCCGGACTGGGAGGCCCTGCCGATACGAGAGCCCAAGCCCTACCGCCTCCAACGCGAGCAGGAGCTGCCCGCCCTGCTGCGGCAGCGCGCTGACCCGCACGCCGCAGCCCCCGAGTCCCCGCGCCAGCAGGCACGACTGCGTCCCACCCAGCTTGCCACGCTGCGAGAGGAGGAACGTCAGATCCAAGCCATATCCAGGGTGGTCTGCCAGGCCACGATGGAGTGCCTGGCGGGTGTCCGGCCGCTGCATCAGATGCAGCGGTGGCTCGACGATGCGGTGTATGCGAAGGTCGCGGAGTTCTCAGACCTCACCTCACACGTCCGTCACGAGCAGTCGGGCAGGTCACCGCGCAGCACGCCCTTCAGCCGGGCGCATCCGGTGCAGTTCCTTCGTATTCGCTCTCAGGGCGTGACGTCGTTGTGCTGGGAAGTCTCCGTGGTCTTCCGGTACGGCCCGCGGGTACGCTGCTGCGCTCTGCGGCTGGAGGCACGCAGGCGTCAGTGGCGTGTCGTCGCGCTCGAGATCGGCTGAAGCAGAGGCGCCCGGGGCGTGCGGCGACATCCTGAGTCCAGCCTCACGCCCCGGTGACGCTCACCTGACGCCCGCTGGCTGCGTCGCGACCGTCCTGGACTCCCGGAAGCGATGTGGGGGTACCCTCAGCTGGTTTCGTCTGGATCTCAGCGTTGAACAGGGTCCGCACGGAGTCCTCGCGGATGCTGTCGGCCATGGCCTGGAACAGGAGATAGCCTTCGCGCTGGTACTCGACCAGAGGGTCGCGCTGCGCCATGGAGCGCAGGCCGATGCCCGACTTCAGGTAGTCCATCTCGTAGAGGTGCTCCTGCCATTTCTCGTCGATGACAGAGAGCAGGACACGGCGTTCGAGCTGGCGGATAGTGCTCTCCCCCAGTTCTTCTTCCTTCTTCTCGTAGGCGATCTTGGCATCCGAGATGATCTCGCGCTTGAGCAGCCTCCCAGTGAGCTTCTCGACCCCGCCTGCCTCCTCCACGAGGTCCTCGACGCTCAGCGTGATCGGGTAGAGCGACTCCAGCTCGCTGAGAAGGCCCTCGAGGTCCCAATCCTCCGCTGAGGACGCCTGAGTCTTCTCGTCGACCAGGAGCGAGACCGCATCCTCGATGAAATGCTGCACTTTCTCGTGGACGTCATCGCCCTCGAGAATGCGACGACGGTCGGAGTAGATCGCTTCACGCTGGCGGTTCATCACGTCGTCGTACTTCAGGACGTTCTTACGGACTTCGGTGTTCTGGCTCTCGCGCTGCTGCTGCGCGTTGGCGATTGCGCCGGAGACCCACTTATGCGCCAACGGGCCTTCGCCGTCCAGGGCACGGGAGTTCATGACGCGCTGAGCTGCGGCCTGGTTGAACAGGCGCATCAGATCGTCGGTGAAGGAGATGTAGAACCGCGACTCTCCCGGATCACCCTGACGACCGGAACGTCCGCGCAGCTGATTGTCGATGCGCCGCGCCTGGTGGCGCTCAGTGCCCAGCACGTAGAGGCCGCCCACCTCGCGCACCTCATCGCCTTCGGCAGCCGCCTCCGCTTTGGCAGCGGAGAAGACCTCGGGCCAGGTGGCCTCATACTGCTCGCTGTCCCGTTCGGGGTCCAGCCCGAGCTTCTCCATCTCGTGAACGGCTTTGAACTCGGCGTTGCCGCCGAGCATGATGTCCGTTCCTCGGCCGGCCATATTCGTCGCCACGGTGACGGCCTTCTTCCGACCAGCCTGGGCAACGATCGCGGCCTCACGCTCGTGGTTCTTGGCGTTGAGTACTTCGTGACGGACCCCTCGCTTGGCAAGCATCTTGGAGAGGTACTCGGACTTCTCCACAGACTCAGTGCCTACCAGGATCGGCTGGCCGGTCTCATGGGTCTCAACGATGTCTTCGACGATCGCGTCGAACTTGACGACCTCGTTCTTGTACACGAGATCCTGCTGATCGGTCCGCTGGCGAGGACGGTTCGGAGGAATGGGGACCACACCGAGCTTATAGGTGGACATGAACTCGCCGGCTTCAGTCTCAGCGGTACCGGTCATACCGCAGATCTTCTCGTAGCTGCGGAAGTAGTTCTGCAGGGTCACCGTAGCCCGCGTCTGGTTCTCCGCCTTGATCCGAACCTGTTCCTTGGCCTCGATCGCCTGGTGCAGACCTTCGTTGTAGCGGCGGCCCTTGAGGATACGTCCGGTGTGCTCATCGACGATGTGCACTTCACCTTTGACGACGACGTAGTCGGTATCCCGCTTGTAGAGCTCCTTCGCGCGGATGGCGTTGTTGAGGTACTGGATCAGCGTCGTGTTCTGCGTTTCGTAGAGGTTCTCGATGCCCAGATAGTCTTCGACCTTCTCGATGCCGTCTTCCAGGACGCCGACGGTGCGCTTCTTCTCGTCGACCTCGTAGTCGTCATCCTTGTCGAGCTTCTTCACCAGCGTGGCGAAGTCTGAGTACCAGCGGGAGATGTCGCCGGAGGCGGCCCCGGAAATGATCAGGGGCGTACGGGCCTCGTCGATGAGGATCGAGTCGATTTCGTCGATGATCGCGTAGTGGTGCTCGCGCTGGACCAGATCATCGAGGGACTGCGCCATATTGTCGCGCAGGAAGTCGAATCCGAACTCGTTGTTCGTGCCGTAGGTGATGTCGGCCGCATAGGCCTGGCGGCGCTGGCCGGGGCGGAGATCGTTGGTGATAGTGCCCACGGTCATGCCCAGGAAGCGGTAGACACGCCCCATCAGCTCAGCCTGATACTTCGCCAGATAGTCGTTGACCGTGACCACATGCACGCCCTTGCCGGTGAGCGCATTGAGGTAAGCGGGCGCCGTGGCGACGAGGGTCTTGCCCTCGCCAGTGCCCATCTCGGCGATATTGCCCAGGTGAAGCGCCACACCGCCCATGATCTGAACATCATAGTGGCGCTGTCCCAGCGTGCGGTCCGCGGCTTCGCGGACGGCGGCGAAGGCTTCTGGCAGGAGGGAGTTCAGCGTCTCCCCGTCGCGCAGGCGCTCTTTGAAACGCTCCGTCTCAGCGCGCAGCTCGTCGTCAGTGAGTCCTCTGAATTCTTCCTCGAGAAGATTCACCGCGTTCACATAGGACTGCAGTGTTTTGAGGATCTTGTTGTCCCCGGTCTTGAGGACTCGTTCGAGCAGCTTCGGCACAGCCAATTCTCCATCACATGTCTAGATGCTTGCGGACCTCGCCGACGCGCGCCACAAGCCTGACCGGAGGCCATTCTACGCGCTCGGGCCACCCACCTTCTAGCGCAGCTGTGGCGGGCCACTGCCCAGGCATAGCCTGGCAGCGCCCGCCACAGCGCAGATTCACCTCGGGTAGAGGTGTCGTCGCAGGTCAGCTAGAACTCAGCGAGGCTGTCGCCACACCGTTCTCGGCCCGGTAGGGACGTTCCTCTGTGACGGGGCCTTCTGAGGCTGCCTCAGAGTCAAGGGAAATCACGCCGTATGTCCAGCCCCGCCGTCGGTAGACGGCAGAAGGCTGGCCGGTCTCAGAGTCCACGTAGAGGTAGAAATCGTGGCCGACGAGTTCCATCGCATCGACGGCAGCGTCGACGCTCATGGGCTCGGCGGGGAAGACTTTGCGGCGGATCTTGACGGGATCGAGCTGATCGTCATCTTCTGCCGGTGGTTCGTTATGCGCATCAGCGGAATCCAGGACCTGCTCGTACAGTGGGGCCTCGCTGGGCAGCGGCGGCAAGTCGCCGACTGGCGGGGTGGCCCCCGAGACGCCATTGCGTGCGGCGTGGGCCCTGGTCTTCTTCTTGTCGCGTACCCGGCGAAGTCTTTCGGAGAGCTTGTTCAGGGCGATCTCGAAGGCGGCGAATTTGTCATTGGCCTGCGCCTCGGAACGGATCACCTTGCCGCGCCCGATCACCGTGAGCTCGACCGTCATGCTGGTGTCGGCTCGCCGGTGGGAGTTTTCGCTGGAGACTTTCACCTCTAGACGGTGTCCCTTGTCTGCGAGCTGATCGATCTTGTGGAGCTTGTCCTCGACGTGCTCTTTGAAGGCAGAGGGGATCGTGATATTCCGTCCGGTGTACGTGACCTGCAGGGTCATGATGTCCTCCTCGTGATTGCTGTTCGCGCAGCCTAGGGGAGCATTCGTCCCCCGCTGCCGCGATGGGACCCTTCATCCAGATACCCATACTCCACCCTATGCCGAATCGGTGACCGAGTCACCCCGATAGACGGCCGCCAGCACCGCGGCACCATAAACTCTGGCCCCTGCCTCGGTCAGCACGCGGTACAGGTGATGAATCGTGGCACCTGTGGTCAGCACGTCGTCGACGATCATCACGTCGGCGTTCTCCAGCAGCCGCCTCCCACGCCGGGTGGGGGCGAGGATCTGCTCGCCCATGCGGCGCTGCAAGGCGCTGCGGCTCTTCTGCTGGCCGGAGCCCAGGACTGCCGTTGACCACCTCCCCGAGATGCGGTGCCTCAGCACGCCGGACGGGAAGCTCCCGCGCAGCCGCGGCTCCGCTGCCATCAGCGCCGGCACTGGCTGATAGCTGCGACGCAGCCGGGCACGAAGGGACGGTGGAGGACTCACCAGCAGAAGCCTCGGGCGACGGTGCCCAGGAGGCGGGAGCAGATCCCGCAGCGCGGCTCGAATGCTGCCGGCCAGTGCAGGACCCAGGACTCTGCGCAGGCGAATGTATTCCTGCTCCTTGAAGGCCAGCAGGGTCCGGCTGAGCACGTCGTCGTAGACGCCTGCGCTGTAGACCGGAAGCGGGACCAGCGCGTCGAGGCATTCCTGAGGTGCCGGCAGGATCAGCGATTCCGGAGGCACGAGCGGGAGGGACTCCGCAGCCTCTTCTGCCCGGAACGGTCGGGAGACTCGCAGCCGAAGGTCGTCTATGCATTCGGAGCACATGTCGGTCTGCTCCGCACCGCAGCAGACGCAGGAGACCGGAAGAAGGAGGTCGGCGAGGCCGCGCAGCGCACCGCGAATCGCACCGCGAATCTCACCGCTCGCCGTAACGGCGTGGCAAGAGGGGTCAGCGTGTCCCGCACGAGTGATCATGCTTCAGCATCACCCGCAGCGCGGCCCGCGTGATCAGCGAAGCGCGCTGCTGTGGATACCGCACGAACTCAGCTATTGCGGGGGTCCATGGGGGAAAACTACCTGGCGAAGAGCCCTGCGAGCGCGGGGCTGGATCAGCGCGGATCAGCCCGGATAGCTCATATCGCGGATATCGAGATCTTCCACGTCCCAGGTCTCACCTAGGAAGGTCTGCTGAGGATAGTCGACCGTCTCGGCGAAGATATTGCGCTCCCCCTCACCGGCAGAGACATTCTGCAGGCCGAGAAGCACCCGGCCCAGCGGCTCATTGGTGCCGCTGATCGTCACGCGCTCCACCTGCCGGGCCTCATCCTCGGAGTTCTCCCAGACCACCAGAGAATTGTTCTCAGACCAGCGGACTTCCTCGATATCCGTCGTCGTCTCCATGCGCATGGGCTCGGCGAGGCCCTGCGGCGCGCCCTCGGAGTCCCGAATGACACCGGTCATGTAGAGGGTCCGTTCTCCGCCGTCGTCAACGACCACGGCGGCGCGGGCGCCGTCCTGGGAGATCCGCAGTGAGGTGATGCTGCGCCCCTCCAGCCAGTCCACGCTGACCTGCACCTCATTGCGCGGGAGCGATTCGTCGTAGGGCAGCGCGTGGACCGTGGCCTCATCCGAGGCGTTCGAGGCGGTCCAGGTCCATCCGAAATTGTCCATCGAAGGCCGGACCAGGTCCTCCCCGCTGAACGACAGCGAGACACCCAGATCCGGACCGACGTGGTAGAGGTCGCTGCCTTCGCCGTCGAGGAAGGCATAGACGTCGGCAGCTTCGTCGGGCATCGCGGGCTGCTGCGGTTCCAGATCGGAAACGTCGGGGAGATTGTTGATCGACATCGTCTCCAGCCCGGATTGGCGCATGAGCGTCCCGTCATGGATACCGACCTGGGTGGCGTCCACGGCGGGTTCCACATCGATGTCCAGATCGTCGGCGGATTCGCCGTCGCCCGCGGAGATCTCCCGCTGATCGACGGTCACCTGGACGTCACGGACTGCGGAGAGCTGAGTGAGCACCAGGTCGATCTGGTGCTGCATCAGGGCCCGCTCCTCATCGGAGAGACCCGCGACGATGTCGTTGTCGAAATCCACCTGTGCCACTCCGTCCTCCACCGGGACCGAGGCGCGGGAGAGCCGAGCATCCGAGGGGAAGCCGGAGACCACTGCAGGGCTCAGATACGGCGCCGGGCCGTCCAGCAGAGCCGAGACGATCTCTGCGGGCAATCCCGGCCGATTGACGAACCAGCGCAGATCCGGCACAGCGTACTGAAGCTGCGGATCGTAGAAGTAGAGCGTATGTGCTGCGTAGACCCGCTGGAACTGCCCGTACGGGAGCATGGTCCCCGATGGGGCGTCGCTGATCCGCCACTCGCCCTCCACCTCCGTCAGGGTGAACTCCATCGCTTCCGTGGAGTTCTCCGGCAGCGAGGTCATGATCCCGGAGGAATCGATCTGCGATTCGACTTCCATCTGCGCGGTGAACGTATCGTCCTCTCCGGGGAAGTAGCGCGGTTCGGTGGAATACACAACAGTGCGCTCCCCCGGCGTCCACTCCGCAGCCGCCTCAGCGGTCATGTATTCACGAGCCACCGCATAGTCATCCTGCACGCCGACTCCGGCCTGGATGAAGTAACGCACGATCTCTTCGGGAGAGTCGCCCTCCTGCGGGCCACGCGGATCGAAGACGTACTCGAAGTCGCCCCCGACCTCCGGGTCTGAGGTTCCCACCGGCCCGTCGGTGGGGATCATCGGGGCGCAGCCCACCGTGAGCAGCAGCAGGGCACACCCCATGGCTGCCGCGAGACGACGTCGCAGAGCCGGAATCATTGAGGGTCCTCCTTCGACTGGTCAGGCTGATCGAGGGCTTGCTCGGTGACCCGGTCATGGCTGTGCCCCTCGCCGGTCTCCGCGATCATCTCCTCACTCACATACTGCCGGTCAGTCGCTCGATACACCGGCGGCAGCGCCAAAGGCGAGGCCCGGTAGGGCACTTCCTGGGAGCGCGGCAGCACGAGGCGGAAGCACGAGCCCTGACCCTTCTGACCCCAGGCATCCAGCGCCCCCTGATGCAGTCGGGTGTCTTCGGTGGCGATGGACAGCCCGAGGCCCGAGCCGCCCGTCGTCCGTGCCCGGGCAGGATCCGCACGCCAGAAGCGGTGGAAGACATGCGAGACTTCTGCCGGACTCATCCCGATCCCGTGGTCACGCACGGCGACGCCCACCGCCGTCGGCGATGAGGCCACGATGAGATCGACCGGGCGGGACTCGGAGTGCTCGATGGCATTGTTGACCAGGTTCCGCAGGATCCGGCTGATCCGCCGGGGGTCGACGTCGGCGATGAAGTCCTCCCCCTGCACTACCAGGGACAGCTGTGTGTTCGACTGCTCCGCCAGCGGATACGCGGTCAGCAGGACTTCGCTGCAGAGCTGTTTGAGGTCCACCTCGGAGACGGCCAGCTCTGCGGCGCCGGCGTCGAAGCGGGACATCTCCAGCAGGTCAGCAAGCAGCGCTTGGAATCGCTCGACCTGGTGGTGGAGCAGCTCTGCGGATCGCTGGTTGACCGGATCGAAATCGTCCCGGGATTCATGCAGCACTTCGGCAGCCATTCTGACCGTGGTCAGCGGCGTGCGCAGTTCGTGGGAGACATCTGAGACGAATCGCTGCTGCATTTTGGACAGATTCGCCAGCTGGGTGATCTGGTCCTGCAAGTTCGAGGCCATCTTGTTGAAGGAGACACCCAGGCGCGCAATCTCGTCCCGCCCTCGGACATCGAGCCGTTGATCGAGCTGACCTGCTGCGATCCTCTCGGACACCTCAGCCGCCTGCGATATCGGGGACACGACGGAACGGGCCACCCACGCAGCGATCGCCATGTTCATCACCAGAATCGTCACTCCGGCGATGAGAAGCACACGCAGCACGAAGTTCAGCGACTCCTGCACCGAGGAGAAGTCGTAGATGAAGTACAGCGCATAGGCGTTCCCCGGCGGCAGGGTCAGCTGGGTGCCGAACGCGACTCCCGGCACGGTCTCTCCGTCCCTCTCGATCCCTACCGACTGCCAATACTGCCCGGAGCCCTCGGCAACTGTCTGCGCGAGCTCATCCGGGATCGTCTCCGGGTCGATCGAGTGCTGCGGACTGGCGTAAAGGTTCTCTGTAGGGTCGATCGGGACCAGGATGAACTCTCGTCGCTCCTGGGATTCGGACCCCTGCATCGCGTCCAGCGTATTGGTGACCAGCGTCTCGGTCTCCGTGCGGTCCCCGCTGGGGGCAGAGGCGAAGGTATTGCGAATCTCGACCAGGCCCTGTGTCGCCTCCCCCTCGACTCTGCTGAACTGCTCCTGGAAAAGACCAGTGGTCACCTGCTGAGTGAGGAACGCCGCGACCAGCCCGGTGCCTATCAGCGTCAGCACACCGGTGAAGGAGACGGCCCTGATGAGCAGCGACCTGCTCCAGAGCTTGGGGAAATCGCGTGCCTTGCGCGCGGTGTTCCGCAGCGGGCCACGACGACGACGCGACCCTGCCGCAGCCTCCCCTGCTCCGCGCGCTGCGCGCTCGCCCGAAGGGCCAGCCCCCGCGACGTCGCCGGGACGTTCGTCGCTCTCGCCGGCGTCCTCTTCCCCGGCCGGGTCTTCGTCAGGCTCCCCGCGCGGGTCGGGCATTCCCGGTGTGATCACCGGAACATAGCCCGTCGTCCGGGCGGCAGCACTCGAGGCCACCGAGCTTCTCGACTCGGCGTCCTCATCCACCGAGTCGAGAGGCGGCTCGGCGCTGTCTCTGCGCTCGGGAATGGGACTACCCCTGCCCGCCGGCCTTGTATCCCACGCCACGGACTGTCTGCACGATCTCCGGGCTCTCGGGATCCTTCTCGATCTTGGACCGCAGACGCTGCACATGGACGTTGACCAGGCGCGTGTCAGCTTGGTGGCGGTAGCCCCAGACTTCCTCCAGCAGCATCTCGCGATTCCAGACCTGCCACGGCTTCTTCGCCAGGGCGGCCAGCAAGTCGAATTCGAGCGGAGTCAGGGAGATCCGGCTGTCCCCGCGGCGCACTTCGTGGCCGGAGATATCGATCGTCAGGTCGCCGATCTGCAGCTGCTCCTGCTCCTGCCGGGGGCCGTGATCGGAAGGACGCAGCCGTGCCCGCACCCGTGCCACGAGCTCAGCCGGCTTGAACGGCTTCGGCACATAGTCATCGGCGCCGGCTTTGAGGCCGCGCACGACGTCAGCGGTGTCCGACTTCGCCGTGAGCATGATGATCGGCGTATCGGCCTCCTCGCGGATCTCACGGCACACTTCGATGCCGTCCTTGCCTGGAAGCATCAGATCCAAGAGGACCACATCGGGCTTCGACGAATGGAAAGCCTCCAGCGCGGCATCACCGGTCGCGCAGAAGGTAGGTTCGAAGCCGTCATTGCGCAGCACGATGCCGATCATCTCGGCAAGTGCCTCGTCATCGTCGACGACCAGAATCCTGGCTTTCATCGGCTCCCCTGTTCGTGGTGGTACGTTCCTGGCAGCGCGGGAAGTCCCCGGGCACGGACGTGCGGGAGCGGCACCGAGGCGCCGACCCCACCCTTGAAGGATATATGAGGGCGGTAGGGTGGAGACACAGCATCGCCGGATCCTGGAGGACAAATGAGCGGAGGCAGTGCCTCATATGGGCAGCTCGCCCCCGGATCGGTCTTTCCGCTGCGCCGGCTCGGGCAGTCCGAGGTCTTCTCGACAGCCTTCGCCATCATCCGGCTGAGCCCTCGTGCCACGCTCGGACTGCCCTTCCTCACCGCGTTGCTGAGCTTCTTCTTCACGCTGATTCTCGCGCTGATCTGGCCTTCCGCCGCCGTCATCCAGCTCAGCGGCGGGGCCGCAGCTGACGAGGAGTACCTCACCGACCTGCTCGCTGACGGATGGCTCATCGTCTGGACCCTGCTGACCGGCGCTGTGAGCCAGCTCCTGCTGCTGACCGTCCTGTCACTGATGGTGATTCCGGCTATGCGCGCGACTCTCGGCCTGCGCACCAACCTGTGGAACACGCTGCGGCTGCGCTCATCCCGGTTGGGCTGGCTCGTTCTGCACATCGTGCTGCTGGTCCTGCTGGCCGGCGTCGTCGGGGTGGTCTCGCTCGGGGTGGCTCTGCTGGTCAGCGTCTTGACCCTGTTCATCGGCCTGATCGTGGTGATCCCTGCACTGTTCCTGCTGCTGTGCTGGCTGACGGCCGCTTTCATGTACGGGCCGATGACGATCCTGGTGGAGCGGGAGAACGCCTTCTCCGCGCTGGGGCGTTCCTGGCGCCTGAACCGCGGCAGATGGTGGCGCAATATCGGCACCGTCGCCCTGCTCTACCTGATGATCACCATCGTGATCACGGTCGCCTCCCTGCCCCTCGGCCTGTTCACGGGCCTCGGGCAAGCTCTGGCATGGGACGCAGCTGACCCGCAGAACGGAAACTGGGTCAGTTTCGCGGTCTTCGCCGTCGGGCAGCTCTACAGTGCTGTGCTCAGCGCACTGTCGGTGGGGCTGATCGGCGTGATCATCTCTGTCATGTACTTCAATGCCAGGGTCCGCCAGGAGGCCCTCGACGTCGCTCTCACCGCGGCCACGATCAGCCCCAACGCCCTGCACGACAGTGCTGAGGTGCCACAGGAAGAGGCGGAGACCCTCGTTCCGGGATCGGCTGAGCACCTGGGGAGGTTCTATGCAGCAGCCCGATA
>DXGD01000226.1 GCA_019114115.1 Candidatus Nesterenkonia stercoripullorum | reverse complement strand
GACCAACGCCATCACCCCCGTCCTGAAGGCCCTGAACGACGAGTTTGGCGTCCAGGTCGGCCACGTGGAGACGGTGCACTCCTTCACGAACGATCAGAACCTGATCGACAACTTCCACTCAGGCGAACGGCGTGGTCGTTCGGCGGCGCTGAACATGGTGCTCACCGAAACCGGTGCGGCCAAGGCTGTGGCGAAAGCGCTGCCGGGGCTCTCCGGGAAGCTGACCGGAAGTGCGATCCGTGTTCCGACCCCGGATGTGTCCATGGCCATCCTCAACCTCGAACTCGAGAACTCCACCACCAAGGACGAGCTCAACAGGTTCCTGCGGCGGGAATCCCTTGCGGGAGAGCTGCACAAGCAGGTGGACTACATCGATTCGGCCGAGGTCGTCTCGACTGACTTCGTGGGTACTCGCGCCGCCGGCATCGTCGACGGCCTGGCCACTATCGTCGCTGGCAGCCAAGCCATCATCTATCTCTGGTACGACAACGAATTCGGGTACTCGGCCCAGGTCATCCGGGTGTTGGAGCATATGACGAATACGGCACCGGTCAAGTACCCCGCCCCCTCAGCCTGAGCGCCGGTTCCAGCTCCTGCCTTGATAGACTCCTCTACGGCTGACCGAATGCGCAGTCGGCTCACGGGGAGTTCGCTCCTGCCTGAGACGCGACGGCCGCTGTGAGGGCCACATCAACTGCAAGAGGATGGAATAGGGAGTAAATGGCAGAGTTTATCTACACCATGGTCAGAGCCCGCAAGAAGGTGGGCGACAAGGTCATCCTCGACGATGTGACGATGTCCTTCTACCCCGGTGCGAAGATCGGTGTGGTCGGCCCCAACGGTGCTGGTAAGTCCACGATCCTGAAGATCATGGCGGGTATGGACGAACCGTCCAACGGCGAGGCACGCCTGTCGCCGGGTTACAGCGTGGGCATCCTGCTCCAGGAGCCGCCGCTCAATGAGGAGAAGACCGTCCTGGGCAACGTCCAGGAGGGCGTCGGCGCGATCTACGAGAAGCTGCAGCGGTACAACCAGATCTCCGAGGAGATGGCTGACCCGGAGGCTGACTTCGACGCCCTCATGGAAGAGATGGGCAAACTGCAGGAAGAGATCGACGCCGCGAACGCCTGGGACCTCGACTCTCAGCTTGAGCAGGCGATGGACGCTTTGCGCTGCCCTCCCGGCGACGCCGACGTCACAGTGCTCTCCGGCGGTGAGCGTCGTCGTGTTGCGCTGTGCAAGCTGCTGCTCTCCAAGCCCGACCTGCTGCTGCTGGACGAGCCGACCAACCATCTCGACGCCGAGTCAGTGCTCTGGCTGGAACAGCACCTGGCCAGCTATGAGGGCGCTGTCATGGCGGTCACTCACGACCGCTACTTCCTGGATCACGTCGCGGAATGGATCTGCGAGGTGGACCGTGGGCGGCTCTACGGATACGAGGGCAACTACACGGCGTACCTGGAGAAGAAGCGTGCCCGGATGGAGGTCCAGGGCAAGAAGGATGCCAAGCTGGCCAAGCGGCTCGCCGACGAACTCGATTGGGTACGCTCCAACACCAAGGGTCGCCAGGCCAAGTCCAAGGCTCGTCTGGCTCGCTACGAGGAGATGGCTGAAGAAGCCGAGCGTACGAAGAAGCTCGATTTCGAGGAGATCCAGATTCCTCCGGGCCCACGGCTCGGCACGCAGGTGATCGAGGCGGAGAACCTGCAGAAGGGCTTCGGAGACCGCACACTCATCGACGGGCTCAGCTTCTCCCTGCCGCGCAACGGGATTGTCGGGGTCATCGGACCGAACGGCGTCGGCAAGTCCACGCTGTTCAAGACTGTCGTGGGCATGGAGGATCTCGACGGTGGTGACCTGCAGGTCGGCGATTCGGTCCGCATCTCCTACGTAGATCAGTCACGTGCCGGAATCGACCCGGACAAGAGCCTGTGGGAGGTGGTCTCCGATGGGCTGGACTTCATCCAGGTCGGCAATGTCGAGATGCCTTCGCGCGCCTATGTGTCCGCTTTCGGATTCAAAGGTCCGGACCAGCAGAAGAAGGCCGGAGTGCTCTCAGGTGGTGAGCGCAATCGCCTGAATCTGGCGCTGACCCTGAAGCAGGGCGGCAACCTTCTGCTGTTGGATGAGCCGACCAACGACCTGGACGTGGAGACCTTGAGCTCGCTGGAGAACGCTCTGCTGAGCTTCCCAGGCTGTGCAGTGGTCATTTCCCACGACAGGTGGTTCCTCGACCGGGTCGCCACACATATCCTCGCCTGGGAAGGCACCGAAGAGGACCCTGCGAAGTGGTACTGGTTCGAGGGGAACTTCGAGTCCTATGAGAACAACAAGGTCGAACGGCTGGGCCCCGACGCCGCCCGGCCGCACAGGCTGACGCACCGCAAGCTCACCAGGGACTGATCATCTCTCTGCGCTGCGCGGACCTGTCTAATGGCAGCGCCGCGCAGCGCAGAGTGTCCCTCAGAACGGCACTTCCTCCCGCGGTCCTGCGGCAGCATGCGCCGGTGAGTTCATCTCCGGAGGCTGAGCAGGCTCAACGGCGGGATGGTGTGCCGAACCGGGGGAGTCATTGTCGGCTGCGCCCGCGCGGCGCCTCTCTGGGGCTGAGGCAGTCCCAGCGACTCGTGTGAAAGCAGAGGTACCGAAGCCCAGGTCATGTCCGATGGCCTCGGCGTCGATCTCTGCGGTGGTTCCCCGGCCGCCCTCGTCGTTCTCCCACTGCCGGACCCGCAGCCGTCCCGTGACAACCACCGGGTCCCCCTTCTGCAGCGCATACTTGGAGTTCTGCGCCAGAGTGCGGAATGAGGACACCGAGTACCAGTTGGTATTGCCGTTGACCCAGGTGCCGCTGTCTCGATCGTATCGTCGGACGGTGGAGGCCAGGCGAAACGTGGATATCGGTACGCCATCTTTCGTGGTGAAGTCCCGAACGTCGCTCCCGAGGAATCCCCGAACTGTCACAGTCTCTGTCATCAGAGCTCTCCTTGCGTTCATACTGGCCGTTGCTGCCACTGGTGACACCGTCCAGGCCGGCCATAGGCGCCTGGGGACGATGCTGCCCAGTCTCTTCCTGGTTGGACACCGCGTGGGGCAATGGTGGTGAGCTGTGGATCTGGGCGGGGCAGTCGCCAGTCATTGTGCAGCCGGGGAAAGCTGTGCAGCTGGGGCAAAACTGCACAGCTGGGGCAAAACCGTGCCGTCATCTCGAGAGGGATTCCGACGGGACGATCACGCGATGACATGTTGCAGCGCGCAGCGCGTCCTGCCGACACAAATGTCGTCATGACCAGGTAGACTCAACCCTCGGAGTTCTCAGCCGTGCCCTATGCGTCGGTCCGAACA
>DXGD01000225.1 GCA_019114115.1 Candidatus Nesterenkonia stercoripullorum | reverse complement strand
GTGCGCAGGTCCTCCACCACCCCATACCACCACCGGTCCAGCACGCCAGCTTCAGGGACGCTCACGACGACAGCGCCAGCGAGCATCACCAGCGCGATCATCCCCGCCGCCGACCAGACCATCGTCACTCTTGCCATAGCGACATTCTTTCTCACCGGGACATCCGATGCTGACTTTGCCCCATGTCATCCGCATTTTTCTTGGTCGTGGCATCCCCGGTTGAGCGAGCCGGCCCGCGTGGTCGATGATGGGGGAATGACTGATTCCCCGAGCGCTGACACCTCCCGCCCCACGATGCTCGCCATGAGCCAGGATGAGTTCGGTGGCCCGGAGGTGCTTCATGATGTCCGCGTGGAGCGTCCGAAGCCTGGCATCAGCGAGATTCTGGTTCGAGTACACGCTGCGGGGGTCAACCCCACAGACTGGAAGCACCGGTCCGCAGAGCGCTTCCTCGGCACCCCTCCCTACGTGCTGGGCTGGGACGTGTCCGGCGTCGTCGAAGAGGTCGGCCTGGGGGTGACGCTCTTCGCTCCCGGCGACGAGGTTTTCGGCATGCTGCCCTACCCGCACGGAGCCGGATCGCACGCCCAGTATGTGCTGGGCCCTACGAGGGCCTTCGCATCGAAACCTCAGTCTGTGGACCATGTCCAGGCCGGGGCCATCCCGCTGGCGGCGTTGACCGCCTGGCAGTGCCTCGTGGACACAGCCCAGTTGGGCTCCGGAGATCGTGTACTCATCCACGCGGCAGCCGGCGGCGTGGGGCACCTCGCGGTGCAGATCGCCAAGGCCCGGGGTGCTTACGTCATCGGAACTGCCAGCAAGGCCAAGCACCAGTTCCTCACTGATCTCGGCGCTGATGAAGTCATCGACTACCAGGAACAGGACTTCGCCGCAGAGGCGCACGACGTCGACGTCGTACTGGACACTATCGGCGGTGACTACCAGCTGCGGTCGCTGCGCACGCTGAAGCCCGGCGGGATCATGGTCTCCACAGTGCCCGTCGCCGCAGACGGACTTCGTGACGAGGCCGAGCGCCTGGGTGTGCGGGCGCAGCTGATCCTTGTCGAAGCCGATCACGGCGGAATGCAGTCCATCGCCGAGTTGGTCGAATCCGGTGAACTTCGGGCCAGCATCGCAGGCACGTACCCACTGCGGGAGGCCCGCAGCGCGCATGAGGCAGGGGAGACCAACAGGACCACCGGCAAATTGGTCCTGACCATGGAGAACCCGGCAGACTAAGTGTTCTCTGGCTCCACGCCTGGCGAGATCACGCATTTGGGTGCTGGTTCTGCCCCGCGCTGGTCACGCCTGTAGGCATGCTTCGTGTTCGCGGCGCCGCTAGCTCTCGGTGCGCTGCGCCCTGTGGCGCTCAGGTGTCGTGGTGAATGAAATCATGATCCAATCATGGGGGTCTTCACCGAGCCGCTGCTCGATCTTCCCCCGAATGCGATCCCAGTCCTCAAGGGGCCGCGCCGGCCACCCTGTAGGCACGTAGAACACGATCTCCACCTGGCGCGCCCGTCCCGTCTGCGAGACATGGACGCTTGCGCTGCGGAACCCCTCGTCACGGACAGTGTCGCTGGCGATCGTCTCGGCGTCGTTCTGCAGGGCAGCCGGCGTCACCAAGGCGATCTCGCCCACCGCTTTGCGCAGGGTGGCAATCGGGACGGGGATCAGGACCGTTGCGACGATCGCGAGGATCGCAGGATCCACATAGGGCATCAGGTGATCGAAGCGTGTGCCGTCGATCAGGAAGCCGACGCCGAAGGCGACCAGCAGCGCCCCGGTCACCCCACCTGCCATGAGCCAGCCCTTGACGTCGATGGCCACCAGCGCAGATCCGATGCTCCGGTTGGCTCGGTGTTCCAGGATCCCGATCGTCATCGTCAGCACCAGCACGATGGCGGCGTAGGCGACGGCCGGGCCGAACTCGACATCGCGCCCGCCGCTGAGCAGGGCCGCCACGGACTCGGTCAGCGCGTACGCTGCGACCGACATCATGAGAAGCGCATTGACGGCCAGGACGATCGGCTCGAAGTGCCAGAACCCCATGGTGAAGCGACGCTGGACACGGTCCGGCAGCCGGTTGGCCGTCGAGCGGATGATCAACCCGGACACCACGATCGATACCACCGACATCACCGCATCGACCAGGGAGAAGACGCCGTCGAAGATGATGGCCGAGGAGCCGGACCACAGCCCGAAGCTGATGCCGAGCCCGGAGAGCACCAGAAGCGCGACCAATGACGCTCGCAAAGCTTGCTGTTCGGTTCGCATGTCAGTTCTCCGCGTCGTCTTCGTCCGATCGTGCCACCGTCGGCTCACTAGCCTAACCCACGCCTCGCATGGCGCTGAGGGGTGCAGAGGAGCCGATCAACGCGATAAGCAAGTATTTGGCATGACCGAATAGCTGGCGTAGGCTAAGACACATGTCGCAGGACATCATCTACAACGCCCAGCTGCTCAAAGGAGTGCTTCCGATGCTGGCCCTAGCCCTGCTAGATGAGCAGGAGTCCTACGGTTATGAACTGGTGACGCGTCTGCGCGCGGCTGGGCTGACGTCGATAGCCCCGGGCACGGTGTACCCGATCCTGTCCCGCCTGGAGCGAGAGGGGCAGCTGACCTCACGGCTGCAGCCCTCTCACTCGGGTCCAGCGCGGAAGTACTACAGCCCCACTGGCCTAGGCCTGGACTCGTTGCAGGAAGCACGCAATGTCTGGGCCTCCCTTAGTCATGTGGTCGACGCCACGGCGATGACATCCCGTGACCGGGCCCCAGCACCAGAGCTCCCGTGACGAAACCAGAGGAAGGAAGGGGAACCAGCATGACGTCGCATCAGGACACCATCGCGTTGTCGGTCAGTGATCGGTGGAAGCGATACTGCTATCTCGAGTGGCTCGACACCTATCTCTGGAGGCTGCCAAGACGCCGGCGCAAGGAGATCCGCGCTGAACTGAAGCAGAATCTTGCAGTGGCATCCGCAGACGCGACGATGACTGAGGCTATCGACGAACATGGCAGCCCCCGAGCACTGGCTCGTCAGTACCTTGACGCCGAACCCACGCAGGGCCCGTTGTGGGCACATGGGGCAATCGCGGTCCTCGTCGTGATCGTGGCCTGGGTATTCGCCACATTCGCCTATGTCGTCGGCGCGCTCGATACTCTCGACGCCCTAGGTTCGCAGGGGCCTGCGACCATCGGCTTCCTCGGCGTCACTATCGAGGCGGAATCATCACCCGATTTCATGGGGGCGACCTTCACTGGGTTCTCCTGGCCCACACTTATCGTCGCGGTCTTGGCCCTGCTGGTCTTCTCGCGGGTGTGGCGGATGGGCCGAGCACGCTCCACGGGGTGACATTCAGCATGACATTCAGTGGGAGATTCAGTGTGTCATTGCCCGGCAGATGATCGCAGGCAGGGCGCATACTCCCAGGCGGAGCCCGCTGGCAACCCGGACGTCACGAGCATTGCTCTCGGAAACCCGGTGCGACTACCGTCGACATGTCGCTCCCAGCAGGGCGGAGCGGCATTGAGCAGGAGAATAACGCCTCGAGAAACGTGAAGAGGAAACATCACCATGACTCACGACGGTGCGACAGACCAGCTCACCTTCCAGGATCCCGTGGAGCGGTTCGCCAGGATCACGCCACCCAAGCAGCGCCAGCCGGAGCCCGGCCTGGACGAAGACCTCACGCCACAGGCCGACCGGGGCGAGAGCAGCTACCGGGGGACCGGACGGCTAGAGGGCCGGCGAGCTCTCATCACCGGGGCGGACTCGGGGATCGGCGCCGCCGTCGCCATCGCCTTTGCGCGCGAAGGTGCCGACGTCGCGCTGTCCTACCTCCCCGCGGAGGAAGAGGACGCGCAGAAGGTCCAGCAGCTCATCGAGGACGCGGGACGGCGTGCCTACCTTTTCCCGGGCGATCTCGCTGACGGCCAGTACTGCACACAGCTGGTCTCGGAGGCAGTTGATGCGCTCGGCGGACTGGACGCACTGGTCAACAATGCGGGGCGGCAGATTGCCGTGGAGGACATCGCGGACCTCACCGACGAGCAGTGGCAGCGGACCTATGACACGAATATCAGGTCGATCTTCCTGATCTCCCAGGCCGCGCTGCCGCATATGGCACCAGGCTCGACCATCGTGAACTCCACCTCGATTCAGGGGTACCAGCCCTCGACCCAGCTGCTGGACTACGCCTCGACGAAAGCGGCGATCAACAACTTCACCAAGGGCCTCGCCCAGCAGGTCGCAGCGCAAGGCATTCGAGTCAATGGAGTGGCTCCGGGGCCGATCTGGACGCCCCTGCAGGTCTCGGACGGGCAGCCGCAGGAGGCGCTGCCGGAGTTCGGCAAGAACACGCCGATGGGCAGAGCAGGGCAGCCGACGGAGCTCGCACCGGCATATGTGTTCTTGACCTCACCCGAGTCCAGCTACGTGGTCGGAGAGACGCTGCACGTCAATGGAGGCATGCCCAGCCCGTAGACCGGGAACGCCGTCGGGCCGGAGCCCCTAATTGGGGGTATCGGCCACTTGGATGTCGAAGTTCACCGTGTCATCCTCCACAGAGGTCACTGTGATCGCGACGTCGCGGGTCTCATCCTCGTACGTCAGTTCGCAGGTGATCTCGGCATCCTCTTCGGCGGGCAGATCCTCGGGGCAGGAAACATCCTCGAATTCTTCCCCATACTGCTGGGAGAGCTGGTCCGAGGTCTGCTCCTCCACATCCGAAGCCGGGACGGAGCTCTCTCCGCAGCCTGTCAGAACCAGTGCTGAGACACCGGCAACGGCGAGAATCTGTGCGGTACGCAGTCGAACACCCATGATTTCGGCCTCCTCATCTCGATACGTGCTCCCTTCTGTCCCGACAGCACCGCGAATACTGACATTCTGACCGCTGTCAAGCCAGCTTGAAGCCTCTGTACATAGTGTATGGCGAACACATACAGAGTGCTCTTGTTCTGGGAAATTTGTTCTGCCTCGTCGCACCGCAGCGGCGACGTGCCGTGCCTCATGGGCTGCTGTGGGGCGTTCACCTCACGATGGCTCCATCACGAGTCATTGATGAGCAGCTCTGCGCCTGGCGCGACCCACGACGCAGAGCACGTACACGCATGCCGCGACGATCATTGCGCTGCCCAACGCCAGGACCCCGACCCCAGCCAGCCACCATCCTGCCTGGCCAGTCGCCTGGCCGCTTTCCACCGCGATCCAGGTCCATCGCCAGCGGGTGGGGAAGAGGTCGAAACCGTAGGTAGCCGTCGCGATGACGACGCCCGTCATGGAGAGGAACACTCCGGCCAGGAGGACGCCGTCCATCGTGGTGCTGATGCGTCCTGGGCGGGGTGTGGTGCGTCGACGCGGCTGAGGCGCCGCATCCGGCGCGCGGAAGGCGGCCACCGGCAGCGCGACGACGGCGACGACGAACAAGCCAGCACCTACTCCGAAGAGCACCCCGCCGACCGTCGTGGTCAGCAGCTCCTGGGCGATATTGTCGAGCCAGTAGTAGTGCCCTCCGCCGGCGGCGGTGACCGCTGTGTAGTAGGTCGGCACGAGCCACGCTGCGAGCAGGAAAATGCCGTTGGCCAGCGCCAGGGGGATCGGGAGCGCCCCGGCCACGGGAAGGATCCGGTATGCGACGCGGGCAGGGCCTCGCTCGTTGTGGCCCGAGATCAGCACCGCGTACCACGCGACGATCAGGGGCGGCGCGAGAGCCGGAAGCGTGCCCAGCAGTCTCGTGCCGGCGGGGTCCTGCAGACTGTCCCACGCGCCCCAGCAGGACAGCGCGAACAGCACCATCGGCAAGAAGACGCGCGGCCACACGTACTCACGCGGAATCCTCGCTGAAGACTCCGCTGAGTCATCGTTGACTGGGGACGATGCAGATTCTGTCATGATTGTTGTAGATTACGTGGCGGAACCGGCCGGTGGAAGCATATCCGCGCGTCGTGCACTGAAGTGCTCACTG
>DXGD01000224.1 GCA_019114115.1 Candidatus Nesterenkonia stercoripullorum | reverse complement strand
GATCCCGCTGCAGGGCAGAATGGGGGCGGGACGGACTCCTCCGCCGAGGACTCCGGCTCGGGCTTCTCCGCAGAAGACCTCAACGGCGGGACTGTTCCGGCACCCGGCCTGGACTGAGTGCCTTTGTGCCGGAATGCCCACGGTGAGCAGCACGCTTCAGGCGCGTCCGCTGATCGTGTCGGGTCACGCCCAGCCGGAAGAGCACTTTTCTGACAACGGAACCGATTAGCACCACGTGAAGGACGCACCCGAGTATGGCAGCCTCATTCAGACGGCGTTTCTCGACCTCTGAGCGTACGCTCTCATTCCGCATGCGGATCGGGGTCGCGATCCTCCTGGCGATGCTGCTCCTGCTCGGCGGCCGGCTTTTCCACGTCCAGGGCCTGGACCCTGCCGGACATGCCCAGCAGGCCGTCGATGAGAGGCTGCGCAGCGTGCCGATCCCGGCAGAGCGCGGCGACATCCTCGACACCTCGGGTAACGTGCTGGCCACCTCGGTGGAACGCTACGACATCGTCGTCGACCAGCGGCTGGTCGAGGACTTCACCCGGCGCAGCGAGGTCACCGACCTGCGTGAGACCGTCTCCGTGGACACCGCCATCGCTGAGCTGGCCGAGGTGCTCGACGTCGACGAGGACGAGCTGAGCGACGATATGACCGGGGACGAGCCCTATTCGGTGCTGGCCCGGGCCGTGACTCCCGAGGAACAGCATGAGGCGATGGACATCGGCATCCCGGGGCTCTACGCAGAGCCCGTCTCGGAACGGTCCTACCCCTCTGGCTCCGTGGCAGGGTCGGTGCTTGGCTTCATGGGCTCCGATGGGCCTCTGGAAGGCATAGAGTCCGCTCAGGAAGACCATCTCGGCGGCACTGACGGCGAGCGCATCTACGAGATCGGCGCCGATGGCGTGCGCATCCCGACCGCGACGTTCGAGGAGCTGCCCGCCGAGGACGGTCAGGATGTGCAGCTTACGCTGGACCAGGACCTCCAGTGGTTCGCGCAGGAGGCGATCGCCGCCAAGGCCAACCAGTACAACGCGCAGTGGGGCAACGCCACAGTGGTGGACCTGAAGTCCTCGGAGATCCTGGCCATGGCAGATTCGGAGACAGTGGATCCGACCAACCCAGGTGCCACCGATGAGCTGTTCCGCCGGCCGCTCGCCCTCACCCAAGACTTCGAGCCCGGGTCTACGGGCAAAGCGATCACCTTCGCCGCTGCACTGGAGGAAGGCACGGTCAATCCGACGGACGAGTTCACCGTGCCCCACGAGTACGACATCGACGGTGAGACGATCAACGACGCCACCAAGCACCCCACATTGGACATGACCGCGGCAGGGATCTTCGCCCGCTCGTACAACACCGGGACGGTCATGGTCGGCAGCGAGCTCGATGAGCAGACCCGGTACGACTACATGACTGATGTGGGCATCGGATCACCGATGGACATCGGCTTGGGGACCGAGGCGGCCAGCACGCTGGGAACCCCGTCCGAATGGGACCCGCGTCAGCCGCTGACGACGCAGTTCGGCCAGGGCTACACGACCTCGGTGCTGCATAACGTCCAAACTTTCCAAGCCATCTCCAACGGCGGCGTACGTACCCCGCTGAAGCTCATCGATTCCTATGTAGACCCCGACGGGACGGAGCACCCTGTCTCCAACGATGACGAATCGCGGCGCGTCTTCTCGGAGGAGACCTCCGAGGACATGATGCGGATCATGGAAGGCGTCGTCGAGTACGGCACCGGAACGGAAGCGGCCATCCCCGGCTACCGAGTGGGCGGGAAGACCGGAATCGGCGAGGCGGCCGGAGCCGCAGGAGGCTTCGACGGCCACACGATCTCGTTCATCGGCGTCGCACCGCTGGATGATCCGCAGTACGTCGTCGCCGTGACAGTTCACCGGCCCCAAGGCGATTGGCAGGATTGGGTGGTCGCCGATACATTCCGTGAGATCATGTCACACGTGCTCAGTACTCAAGATGTTGCCCCCACAGGGGACGAAGACCAGGCCTATGACGGCTTCGCCGGGAACAACCAGGATCAGCCGTGGTGACCCCCGGCGCGAAGGAGCTGACGGCGGCCGAGCAGGACAGCGTCTTCCGGCCGGTTCAGACGGCCGCTGTGGCGGTGCAGGAGATCGCGCGCGGACTGCGCGCCGCCGGGCACGAGCCTGCGGTGACCCCGGTCGGCACATCCGTTGAGGAGACGACTGTCAGCGGTGCCGCGATGGCCCCGCAGGCCATCGGGCCCGGCGATCTCTATGTCGCTGTCAGCGGCGCACGGGCGCACGGCGCCGATTTCGTGGCGGAAGCCGTCGCGCGGGGCGCCGTCGCCGTGCTCACCGATGTCGCCGGCGTGGAGAAGGTCCGTGCCGCTCTCGGCTACGGGATCCCCGTGATCGAGGTCGAGCGGGTGCGTGAGGCCGCCGGCCCGGCCGCCGCGCTGATCTACCGCAACGACGAGGCCTCCGGGCCCGCGCTCTTCGGCGTCACCGGGACAAACGGCAAGACGACGACGACGTACTTCCTGCGCGCACTGCTCAGCGAGCTCATCGCGCCCCGTAACGAGTCCGCCGGGCTCATTGGGACGATCGAGATCAGCGCCGGTCAGCGGCGGATCCCCGCGAAGATGACAACTCCCGAGGCCGTCCAGCTTCACGGGCTCATGGCGCTGTTCCGCGAACGTGGGGTGTCTGCCGCGGCGATGGAAGTCTCCTCCCACGCCATCAGCTACCGGCGGATCGCGGGGCTGTACTTCGATGTGGCCGGCTTCACCAATCTCACCCAGGATCACCTGGACCTCCATGGCTCCATGGAGGAGTACTTCGATGCCAAGGCCGAGCTCTTCGGCCGGTCCCGGACCCGCGTCTCGGTCGTCACCGTCGACGACTCCTGGGGGTATCGGATGGCGGCTGCTGCCACAGGAGAGGTGGTCACCCTCGCGACGCAAGGGCAGCCCGCCGAAGTGGACTGGGAGGTCCTCGACGTCGTCCCGGAAGGGCTGGGGAGCGCATTCACCCTGCACCATCTGCGCAGCGGAGAGCGCATCCGCACGCGGGTGGGCCTGCCGGGGGACTTCAACGTCTCGAATGCGGCGCTGGCCGCCGTCATGATCCTGCACTCCTCGGCCGCGCAGTCGCAGCGGCAGGAGATCGTGCGGATCCTCGAAGAAGAGGACCCTTTCTCGGTCAGCGTTCCCGGCCGGATGCAGGTCATCGCGACGTCACCGGCCGCCATCGTGGACTTCGCCCACAACCCGGACGCGATGATCCGCACTCTCGAAGCCGCCGCACGAGCGCGCGCTCACGACGAGAACGGCGATCCCACCGGCCGGATCGTCCTCGTGATCGGTGCCGCCGGCGATCGTGATCGCAGCAAGCGCCCCACGATGGGCGCCATCGCGGTGCGCATGGCCGATCACGTCATCATCAGCGACGACGACCCGCACGGCGAGGACCCCTCGCGTATCCGTCGCGAGCTGATGGAGGGCGGCCGGGAGGCGATCGCATCCGGCGGGCTGACCACCCAGCTGGAAGAGATCTCCCCGCGAGAAGAAGCGATAGAACGTGCCGTCTCACTGGCCACGGCCGCCGATACAGTACTCATCGCCGGCCGCGGGCATGAAGTCCATCAGGATTTCGCCGGGGTGCATCACCCGATCGATGACCGTGCCGAGCTCGCCGCAGCATTGCGACGACACGGGTTCACTCCGCAGGAACTTCACGATACGACCATCGAGGCGACCGGCGGGACCCAGGGCGACACCGCCCAGGGCGAGACTGCTCAGGCCGGCGCTGCCCAGACTGGCGCTGCCCATGCGGACACCGCCCAGGTCGCAGCAGGCGATGAGCCGGAGAGGACACCATGATAGAGCTCTCCGCAGCCGAGATATCCGAGGTGGTCTCCGGCAGGCTGCGCGGGGTCGAGGACCCGGCTGGCCTGCGCGTCACCGTGGCCGATACCGATTCCCGGCAGTTCGGCGAGGGGTCGAGCAACGGTCCAGGCCCGGGTCTGTTCATCGCGAAGCCGGGGGAGACCACTGATGGTCATCGGTTCATCGACGCCGCGCTGGAGGCCGGAGCCGTCCTGGTGCTGGCGCAGCGCGTCACCGACGACGCCACCGGCTCGCCGCACCCTGCGGTCATCGTCGACGACGTCGTCGAGGCGATGGGCCTGCTCGCTGCTGAGATCGTCACCCGCATCAGAGCCCACTCGCCCACGACTGTCATCGGCATCACCGGGTCAGCCGGGAAGACGACGACGAAGGACCTGCTGCGCCAGCTGCTCACCCCGGAAGGGCCGACGGTGGCCCCGCAGGGTTCGTACAACGGTGAAGTCGGCGTTCCGCTCACGATCTTCACCGCGCCCCTCCACACGCGATTCCTCATTGTCGAAATGGGGGCCGATGCGCCGGGGAACATCCGGTACCTCGCACAGATGGTCCGGCCGGATATCGGCGTCGTGCTGATGGTCGGATCCGCTCACGCCGGGAAGTTCGGCGGCGCGGATAAGATCGCAGCCGTCAAAGGCGAACTCGCCGAAGCCATCGCTCCTGATGGGGCAGTGATCCTCAATGACGACGATCCTCAGGTGCGCTCTATGGCCGCCCGTGCGGTCGCGCCGATCACCTGGTTCGGCACCAGTGCGGGAGAGAGCAGTTCCGCCGAGTCAGCAGAGGCCTCCTCGCGCAGCGGTGAGGGATCCTCCCTCGGCGGCGAGGCCGGGGCACAGGAGGCTCGCCGGGTGACTGCCTCAGAGGTGGCGCTGGATGAATCCGGGCATCCCCACTTCACGCTACGGGTTCGCCAGGGCGCCGGCGATGAGGAGGCGCCCGTGAGATCGGGGCTGACTGGCACCCACCACGTGACGAATCTGCTGGCCGCTGCGGCCGCCGCGCGCCAGCTGGGTGTCTCGACCCAGGAGATCGCCCGACGGCTCGATGGTCTGGGCCCGGGCAGCCGGTGGCGGATGCAGCGCACGGAGCGTGCCGACGGGGTGACCGTGATCAACGACGCCTACAACGCGAACCCGGAGTCGATGCGTGAGGCGTTGCGCACGTTGGCGATGATCACCAGGCCCACTGGGCGGCGCTCAGTGGCCGTCCTGGGTCCCATGCTGGAGCTGGGCGCAGAGGCCATCCCGCGGCACACGCAGCTGGGTGAAACAGCGGTGCGGCTCAATATCGGCAAGCTCGTAGTCGTCGGCGATGAGGCCTACTCCTTGTATCGTGGGGCCATCGCCGAGGGCAGCTGGGGTTCGGAGGTCCACTGGGTCCCCGATGTCGAGGCGGCCGAGGCATATCTCGAGGACGAGATTCGACCTGGGGACGTAGTTCTGTTGAAATCGTCCAATGGTGCCGGACTCGGCCACCTCGGTGATGCTATCGCCGCGAAAGCCGCAGTCGCCCCGGGTGCTCCACACACGACGGAGACTCCCGAGGTCACTGAGACCACACAGATGACGACGAGACAGACGAGCGAAGCCGGGGCTGACACCGCGGAGAAACGAGGAACGCAGTGATAGCAGTAGTCACCGGTGCAGTACTGGGTCTGGCCCTGACCCTGGCCGGTACCCCGCTGTTCATCAAGCTCCTGGTCAAGCGTGGATACGGTCAGTTCATCCGGGACGACGGCCCCACCTCGCACCATATGAAGCGCGGGACGCCGACGATGGGCGGCGCCGTCATCCTGGTGGCGGTGGTCGTCGCGTATTTCGCCACCCACCTCATCATGCTGGCCAGCGGGGCGCCGTCCTCCGGGCCGAGCACCTCGGGCATGCTGCTGCTCCTGCTGACTGTCGGCATGGGCCTGGTGGGCTTCGCAGACGATTTCGCAAAGATCTCCAAGAAGCAGTCGCTGGGCCTCACGCCTTGGGCGAAGATCGCAGGCCAGGGCGGTATCGGGGTGCTTTTCGCGATCCTGGCCCTGAATTTCCCCAACGACGACGGCCTCACCCCGGCCTCCACGGCCGTCTCCTTCATCCGCGAGACGGCGCTTGATTTCTCCGTCGCCGGGCCAGTTATCGGGGCGATCCTGTTCGTCCTATGGGCCAACTTCATCATCACCGGAACCACCAATGGCGTGAACCTCACAGACGGGCTCGACGGTCTGGCGACTGCCGCGACGGCGATGGTGACGGCCGCGTACACGATCATCTCGATCTGGCAGTTCAACCAGGCCTGCGCGAACCCGGACTCGGTGGCCGGGGTGTGCTATTCCGTGCGGGACCCGATGGACATGGCCATGCTGGCCGGGATCATCACCGGCTCGCTCATCGGCTTCCTGTGGTGGAACACCTCACCGGCGAAGATCTTCATGGGCGACACCGGGTCGCTTGCCCTCGGCGGTGCACTGGCCGGCTTCGCCATCCTGACCCATACGCAGCTGCTCTTCGTCATCCTCGGCGGGCTCTTCGTCATCATCGCGCTCTCGGTGATCCTTCAGGTCGGCTACTTCAAGCTCTCCAGGGGCAAGCGCATCTTCCTGATGGCGCCGCTGCAGCACCACTTCGAGCTCAAGGGGTGGGCCGAGGTGACGGTCGTCGTGCGCTTCTGGATCATCGGTGCCCTGAGCGTCGGTCTCGGCCTGGCCCTGTTCTACGCCGAGTGGGTGGTCTTCCAGTGAGTCAGCGCTTCGCGGAGAGTCCCCGCGAACCAGCAGTCCGCCCCGATCTGCGCGGCTGGGACGCCGGGTGGAAAGGACTGCGGGCCGTGGTCACCGGGCTCGGCGTCTCGGGCTTCGCCGCGGCGGATACGCTGGCTGAGCTCGGCGTGAGCGTCGTCGTCGTCGACTCGCAGGATACCCAGGCGCAGCGTGAGCGTGCCGATACGCTGCGTATCGTGGGCGTCGAGGAGATCCTTCTGGGGGAGCAGCACACCCATGAGC
>DXGD01000223.1 GCA_019114115.1 Candidatus Nesterenkonia stercoripullorum | reverse complement strand
GGACACGGACAAGCAGATCGCCAAGAAGATCAAATCCGCGGTCACCGACGACGGCGCGGAAATCCGCTTCGACCGGGAGGCCAAGCCCGGAGTGTCCAATCTGCTGAGCATCTATTCCGCGGTGACCGGGCGTGCTGTCGACGACGTCGTCGCGCAATACCAGGGCAAGCTCTACGGGCACCTGAAAGTCGATCTCGCCGAGGTGGTCGTCGCGGCGCTGGGCCCCGTCAGGGATCGTGCCCAGCAGCTGCTGGCTGATCCTGCTGAGCTGGATGCGCTGCTGGCACGCGGTGCCCAGAAGGCTCGCGAGGTGGCGTCACCTGTCCTGGCTGAGGCCTACGCCAACGTGGGCTTTCTGCCGGCTGCCCCCTGAGCCTCCGCCCTGACATGACCGACCCTTCCCGCCTGCGGCCCCGGACCAAAGACCGCGGTGCGCTGTCGGTGCGTGCCAGGGCCGCCGTCCGGCACCTGGACGGCAGGCGTGAAGTCTCGCCGATGATCAATCCGCTCGACGTCGCCGCACTGCGTCGTCGAGCTGTGGAAGCTCGAGTGAACTGGGGCCATACCCGTAGGAACGGCCTGGGCATGTTTGCTCTCGCCGGTGCGACCGTAGGGTGGGGCCTTGCCTCGCTGGACACGCTGCGCGGGATGCGGATCCTGAATCTCTTCCTCTTCCGCTACGGCACTGTCATGGCAGCGGGCGCGGCCTACATGATGTTCTTCTCCGTCGCGGCCGCACTTGTCGCCGGGTTCTCGGTGGTGGGGCTCGTCGTCGGCGGGAATGAGGAATTCCAGAACCTCATCGTCAGCTGGGTGGACACTGCTGTGCCCGGACTGATCTCCGGTGGGTCCGGCGAGAGCGCCGCCGAGGGCGAGGGGCTGGTGACAGCGGATCAGCTGTTCTCCACACGTGGCTTCAACACCACGCTGGTAGCCTCGCTGGCTGTCCTCATCGTGACCTCGCTGAGCTGGGTCCACGGGCTGCGTTCAGGGATTCGCAGCATCTTCTCCCGGCCGCTGATGGCCGAGAACGTCGTGGTGGTCAAATCACGGGACCTGGGTATCATGCTGCTCCTGGGTCTCATGCTGATCACCGCCGGGGGAGTGAGCCTGGTCTCCGGTGAAGCGGTCGATGCGCTCAACGATCTCCTGGCCTGGGACGCTCCCTGGCTGGAGAGCACGATCACCAGGGTGCTCTCGGTCGTGGTCCCCTTCGTCCTCGACGTCCTCGTGGCCGTGCTGCTGCTGCGCGTCGCCTCCCGCGTGGTGATGCCGATATCAGTCCTGTGGCGTGCCGCTCTGCTCGCAGGTGTGGGCTCCACGGTGCTCAGGCAGCTCTCCGCGGAGCTGCTCACCGGCGGTGGAGTGAATCCCATTCTGGCGCCGTTCGCCACCGTGCTGGGCCTGTTCTTCTATTTCTTCCTGCTCAGCATCAACTATCTGATCACGGCTGCATGGGCCGCGGTGATCACCTCCGACCGCGAAGCATCCTGAACGGGCCAGGCCGGCTGGAACACGCCGGGGCTGATGAGCAAGGCACCAGCAGGCTGCCGTACACGCGAAGAGGGCCCATCGCGGGACGGGACGTGCCCGCCTCCTCGAGAGGCCCTCACCGTTGTACTGCAACAGCGTGTGCGGCTACGCCGTGCGGCTTAGGATCGCTGTCTTGACCTCGGCGATCGCCTTCGTCACCTCGATGCCGCGGGGGCATGCGTCAGTGCAGTTGAAGGTGGTGCGGCAGCGCCAGACGCCCTCTTTGTCATTGAGGACCTCCAGGCGCAGGTCTCCGGCGTCGTCACGGGAGTCGAAGATGAATCGGTGGGCGTTGACGATCGCGGCCGGACCGAAGTACTGGCCGTCGGTCCAGAACACGGGGCAGGACGAGGTGCACGCCGCGCACAGGATGCACTTGGTGGTGTCGTCGAAGCGCTCACGGTCCTCCGCGGACTGCAGGCGCTCTGCCGTCGGTGCGGGGGAGTTGTTGACCAGGAACGGCATGATCTCGCGGTAGGACTGGAAGAACGGCTCCATGTCCACGATCAGGTCCTTCTCGATCGGGAGGCCCTTGATCGGCTCCACAGTGATCGGCTTGGACGTGTCGAGGTCCTTCAGCAGCGTCTTGCAGGCCAGCCGGTTGCGGCCGTTGATGCGCATCGCATCGGAACCGCAGATGCCGTGGGCGCAGGAACGACGGAACGTCAGCGACCCGTCGACCTCCCACTTGACCTTGTGCAGGGCGTCCAGCACGCGGTCCGTGCCGTACATCGTCAGGGTCCACTCGTCCCAGCGCGCCTCATCGGAGAACTCCGGGTCATAGCGGCGCACTTTGAGCGTGATGTCGAAACTGGGGACTTCGCCGCCACCGGAACTCTCTGAGAGATCGACCTTGGAGGCGGGCTCTGCGACTTCTTGGGTGGGGGTACTCATCAGTACTTACGCTCCATTGGCTCGTAACGGGTGAAAGTGACCGGTTTGGTGTCGAAACGGATGCCCTTGATGCCTTCCATCTCCGCCTCGGGGTCTTTGTAGAGCATCGAGTGCAGCATGAACTTGTCATCGTCGCGGTCGGGGAAGTCCTCGCGGTAGTGACCGCCGCGGGACTCCTGGCGATGCAGGGCAGAGACTGTCATGACCTCGGCCATGTCCAGCAGGAAGCCCAGCTCGACGGCTTCGAGCAGATCGAGGTTGAAGCGCTTGCCCTTATCCTGGATCTGCACGTTGTGATACCGCTCACGCAGTTTCTCGATTACGTCGAGGGCCTCGCGGATCGTGTCCTCGGAGCGGAACACCTGCATATTGGCGTCCATCGTCTCCTGAAGGTCGGAGCGGATCGCCGCGACCCGCTCGCCGCCGCTTCCGGACCTGACGATGTCTAGCAGCTGCTCAGTGGCGGTGGCCGGGTTCTCCGGCAGCTCCACGAAGTCAGCGCTGGTTGCGTATTCTGCGGCTGCGATTCCCGCGCGCTTGCCGAAGACGTTGATGTCCAGCAGCGAGTTCGTCCCCAGCCGGTTCGAGCCGTGCACGGAGACGCAGGCGACCTCGCCGGCTGCGTACAGTCCGGGCACCACAGTGTCATTGTCCTGCAGCACTTCGGAGGTCACGTTCGTCGGGACTCCGCCCATGGCGTAGTGACAGGTCGGGAAGACCGGCACCGGCTCGGTATAGGGCTCGACGCCGAGGTAGGTGCGTGCGAACTCCGTGATGTCCGGGAG
>DXGD01000222.1 GCA_019114115.1 Candidatus Nesterenkonia stercoripullorum | reverse complement strand
ACCCCGACAACGCTGTCCACATCGTTCTCAGAGGGCATGCGCAGCGTGCTGGAAGGTGCGATCATCGTCGGCGTGGCTCGCTCAGTGGCGGTCATCCTGGAGGACGGCCGCATTCTCGACACGATCGTCTACGCGCTCGGCCAGGCGGTCAGCGGCATGCCGCCAGCGCTGTCGGCGATCGGCATGCTCGTCGTCCAGACGCTGTTCAATTTCCTGGTCCCCTCCGGCTCCGGCCAGGCTGTGGTGACTATGCCGATCATGGCCCCGCTGGCAGACCTGCTCGAGGTGACCCGGCAGACGGCAGTTCTCGCCTTCCAGCTCGGCGACGGCCCGACGAACCTGCTCTATCCCACCTCCGGATACTTCATGGCGGCTCTGGCGATCGGGGGAGTGCGCTGGGAGCGCTGGGTGAAGTTCTACTTCCCGCTCTTCGTCATCTGGTTCGGCGTGGCCTGCGCCTTCCTCATCTTCGCGCAGGTGACCGGGTGGTCCTGATCCGGCCCGCCGCGCACAGGACGGGCCGGATCAGGGCGAGGCTACGCCCGGTCGCCGAGGGCGACCACGTTCTCCGCGAGGCGCTCGTTCGATCCGTACATGAAGTGGTTCTGCATGCGCTCGGAGAAGCGGCTCGCGTCGGTCGTCCGGCCGACGGCCTCGGCCACTTCGCGGATGTGCATCGGCGTCGCGCCGCAGCAGACACCGAGGTAGTTCACGCCCAGATCGTAGGCCTCCTTGGCGAACGCGCCGATCTCGTAGCGGTTCGTGTACAGGGGGTCCAGGGCGGTGGGGAATGTCCGGCCGTGCGGGGAGGGCACTGTGGCACGCTCGTCGGTGAGGTTGAAGAAGGTGGGCTCATCCTGCGTCGTGCGATACGGGACCGGCAGGGCCCCGACATGACAGGAGACACCGGCACGGATCTTCTCCAGCCACGGCATCATCGTCTCGGGCCCGCGGAAGCAGTTCAGACCCACGACGTCGACGCCCAGCTGCTCAAGGCGCTGTGCGGTCTCGACGATGCCGACCTCGTCGGCCATCTCCTGGAAAGCCATCGGTGCCAGCGTGAGCACTACGGGCAAACCGCTGGCCTTGGCGATCTCAGCGGCCGCGATCGCCTCACCGGCGAAGTAGAAGGTCTCCCCGATGATGAGGTCGGCACCCTCTTCGCTTGCCCAGCCGACCATCTCCTCGAACATTCCGCGGACCTCCGCCTGGCGCGCGGTGTCAGCCGGGTCCCAGATATTCGAGTTCGAGATATTGCCGGCCACCAAGTTTCCGGGCACCGCGTCGGCCACCTCGCGGGCGATGCGCAGCGCGGAGCGGTTGAGCGGTTCGAGCAGATCTTCCTTGCCGATGACCCGCATCTTCTCGCGATGACCGTTGTAGGTGAAGGCTTCGACCACGTCAGATCCGGCGCGCTGGAAGTCCACATGGAGCGCTTTCAGAGCGTCCGGGAACTCCAGGGCGACCTCCGGCACGAACTCTCCGGCGCTGAGGTAGCCGCGCTTCTCGAGCTCGAAGAGGAACCCCTCGGCGCAGATGACGGGTCCGGCGTCGAGCCGCTGGACGAAGGTGTTGGATTCAGTGGTGCTGGATTCAGTGGTGCCGGAATCAGCCGTGCCGGAATCAGCGGGGTGAGGATCAGCCATGGAATGCTCCTGAATACGTACGTTCGGGTGTTCTCACACGAGGGAGCGGACTGCAGGAGCGCCTTGCGGGTCTTGCGGCCCTGTCGTGGCTGGGCATTTGAGAACTTTACCGCATCGGGGTGCGGTAAAGTGAGGGCGCAGCCCATTGTGCAGGCCGCCGAGCAGAGACTGAAGCAGGATATTCACATGATTGCCGCACCTGACCCCTGGTCACAAGGCAGCACGACCTACCGCGCCGTGCTGATCGGCGGGATGGCCGCCACTGCTGTGGGAATCGTCTGGATCATCATCTCTTCCATGTCGGGCGACTCCGGCCTGCCTATTCCGGCAGTGGGGCTCCTACTGCTCGGACTCATGCTGCATCTGATCGGTGTCGCGGTGCGAATGCGCCAGGCCAGACAGGATCTCTCCCAGCGGACCCAGCGGAAGGACGGCACCTAAGCAGTGAGCCCACAGATCAATACCAGCCGGGAAGGCCACGTGTATCCCCCGGCCGCTCCGTACCAAGTCAGCCGCGAGGCAGTGCGAGAATTCGCGACGGCGGTCAAGGCCGGCCACAGCGCCCACTACGACGTCGCCGCCGCCGCGGACCTCGGCTATAAGGACCTGGTCGCACCGCCGAGCTTCGCCGTCGTCGTCGCCCAGCGTGCCGAGGCGGCTGTCATCGACGATGCCGAGGCCGGCATCGATTTCTCCCGCGTCGTGCACGCCGATGAGCGCTTCACCCACCACCAGTCCATCCTTGCCGGAGAGACTCTGCAGGCTCAGGCCATCCTGGACCGCATCCGCGTGATGGGTGCCGGTGCCATGGTGAGCACCCGGGTGGAGATCACCGACGAGGATGGTGAGGCACGCGCAACGGTGAGGTCCTCAATACTCGTCCGAGCGGAGGAAGCCGGCGATGAGTCGGCCGGAAAGGAGAGTGGCGCATGAGCAGCGCTGACGCCCCGCTCATCACTGAGCTGGAAAAAGGCCAGGTCATCGTGTCTCGCCGCATTGACCTCTCGCGCGCGGACCTCATCCGCTACGCCGCCGCCTCAGGGGACCACAACCCCATTCACTGGGACGAGCGCTTTGCTGCAGAAGTCGGCTTGGGCGGCGTGATCGCCCACGGCATGCTCACGATGGGCCTTGCGGTGGACCTGGTCAGCGAATGGGCAGGCGACCCGGGCGCGGTGGTGGACTATCAGGCACGCTTCGCCAAGCCGGTCCCGGTCCCCGAGCCTTCGCAGGGCAGCCCTGAGCAGCCGACCGCCAGCCTGGAGATCGCAGGCACGATCGGCGCCGTCGACGTCGAGCATTCCACGGCCCGTGTCGACCTCACCGTGACACTGCTCCCGGCGGAACAAGCAGAGGCCGCGGACCCGGGGGGCACCCCAGGCAGTCCGGTCAAAGTCCTGGCGAAGACCCAGGCGCAGGTACGCCTGCGCGATAGGCCGTGAAGGCGTGCCTATACTGTGCTCACGATTGACGTGAGAAAGATCACCACACCCTGAAGGATGGCACCATGCACCGCACCCCCTCAGCACATCAGCAGGCCTCCGCGGAGGCCAGCTCTGAGGCTATGACCGGCAGCCCCGTCGCCTCGGCCGGCAGCCGCACCGCCGGCTATTCCCGTCCGGCACGACTGCTCGGCGTCTCAGCGCTCGCCGCGCTGACTCTGGCCGCTTGCGGAGGCGACGATGACGACTCGGGCAGTTCGAACGCCGAGGCCGATGTGGAGACGGAGCTCAGCCTCGATCTCTCCGATGATGTCGAGCTGCAGAACCCGGGCACTTTGCAGATCTGCTCGGACGTGCCCTACCCGCCCTTCGAGTACAACGACGACGACGGCAACATCGTCGGCTTCGACATCGACCTGGCCGAGGGCTTCGCTGAGGTCTTCGGCGCAGACCTGGAAGTCGTGCAGCAGGGCTTCGAGGGCATCCAATCCGGTGTGGCGCTGGACGCCAACTCATGTGACCTGGCGATCTCGGGCATGACGATCACCGAAGAGCGCGCCGGCAACATGCTCTTCTCCGAGCCCTACCTCGACGACAACCTCGCGCTGCTGGTCGCGGTCGACTCCGACCTGGAGTCCCAGGACGATCTGGACGGCGTCACCGTCGGCGTCCAGGCGGACACCACTGGCGCTGACTTCGCCGAGGAGCAGGGCTACGATATCCGCGAGTACCCTGACTCGGGCCTGCTGATCCAGGGGCTGGAATCCGGTCAGGTCGACGCTGCCATCGGCAATATCTCGATCCTGGGCTACCAGGCGGGGGAGAACCCCGACTTCGAGTTCGCCGAGGAGATCGACACCGGGGAGCAGCTCGGCGTCGCCGCGCGCACTGACAACCAGCAGCTCATCGACGCTGTCGACGAAACACTGGCTGAGATGGAGTCCTCCGGCTACATGGACGAGATCGAGGAGAAGTGGTTCGAAAGCGGCGACACCCCGGAAGAAGCCGGGGAGGACGCTGAGGACTCGGAGGACGCCGACACCGAGGACTCAGAAGATGCAGAAAGCTCAGAAGACACAGACGACGAGGACGCCTGACCTTCATGGCCATGACCACACGAGCGCGAGCGCGCCTGAGCCTGGGGATCCAGGCCGGCGCGTTCGCCGCTATCCTGATCGCCCTGCTGATCATCATCGACTGGGAGTCGATTGGTACCAGCTTCTTCGACGTCGGCCAGATCCAGCCGATGTTCCCCGAGATCATCACGACGGGTCTGCTGAACACCCTGCAGTACACCGTGGTCGGCTTCGTGCTGGGGCTTGCGGGCGGTACGGTGCTGGCCCTGATGAAACTGGCCAGCTTCCCCGTGTACCGGTGGATGGCGACGGCCTACATCGAGTTCTTCCGCGGCATCCCGGCCATCCTGGTGTTCCTCGCGCTGGGCTTCGGGGTCTCCATCGCCTTCGGGTGGAACCTGAGCTCCCTGCAGATCGCTGGTTCGGCCTTGGGGCTGGTGGCCTCGGCCTATATCGCAGAGACGCTGCGTGCCGGCCTTCAGGCGGTGCCTAAGGGCCAGATCGAGGCTGCACGGGCGCTGGGCATGCCGGCGTGGCGTGCCATGGTCACCATCCAGATTCCGCAGGCGTTCCGGATCGTGCTTCCTCCGCTGACGAATGAGGCGATCCTGCTGACGAAGGACTCCTCGCTGATCTTCGTCGTCGGGCTCACCGCCGGGGCCGCGGAGCTGACCAAGTTCGGGCGTGACGGCATCAATATGTATCAGGCCGGGCTGACTCCGCTGGTAGCTGCAGGCGTGTGCTACCTGATCATCACGGTGCCGCTGTCGCTGCTGGCGCGGCGTATGGAGCGCCGTACTCCGCGGGCGAAGTCCGGAAAGAAATGAGGCAGCACACGATGCAGCATGAGAAGCAGCAGGAGACCCAGCAGAAGGCGGCGGGTCAGGAACCTGCCGGCGCGGAAGACAACGGCGCCGCCGGCGTGCGGATCACTGATCTGCACAAGTCATTCGGCGACAACGAGGTGCTCAAGGGAATCTCGATGGATGTCCAGCCCGGGGAAGTGGTCTGCCTGATCGGCGCCTCAGGCTCGGGCAAGTCCACGCTGCTGCGCTGTGTGAACCGGCTGGAGGACCCGGACCGGGGCAGCATCTCCGTGGACGGCTTCGAAGCCACTGACCCGGATGTGAACCTGGATGCCATGCGCCGTGAGATCGGCATGGTCTTCCAGCAGTTCAATCTGTTCCCGCACCTGAGCGTGCTGGAGAACTGCACGATCACTCCCCGCCGGGTGCTCAAGCAGGACCGTGGGGAAGCATCGGCGGAGGCCATGCGGCAGCTGCGCCGGGTCGGCCTCGAGGAACTCGCGGAGCGTCGTCCTGACCAGCTCTCCGGAGGGCAGCAGCAGCGTGTGGCGATTGCCCGTGCGCTGACGATGAAGCCCAAGCTGATGCTCTTCGACGAGCCGACCTCCGCGCTTGATCCGGAGACCGTCGGTGACGTCCTGGCGATCATGCGCCAGCTCGCTCAGGGCGGGATGACGATGATCGTGGTGACCCATGAGATGGGCTTCGCCCGTGAGGTCGCCGACCGGGTGGTCTTCATGGACCAGGGGCGCGTCGTCGAAGAGGGCGTCGCGGCTCAGGTCATCTCTGACCCGCAGCAGCCTCGCACGCAGGACTTCCTGCGGCGAGTGCTCAACCCGACCGAGGTCGGCCTGCAGGAGTGACCGCGGCGACTGCGCACATCCTGGCTAGCCAGCGTT
>DXGD01000221.1 GCA_019114115.1 Candidatus Nesterenkonia stercoripullorum | reverse complement strand
AGGATGGGCTCAGAAGCCGTCACTGCCGTGGAGAACGCCCCTGATCTCGACCTCGTGGCAGCCCTTAACCGAGAGGATGCTCTGGCCGAGGTGCTCACGGCAGGCGCCACTCATATCGTGGACCTGACGGTCCCGGAATCCACACAGGCCAATGTGCGTTTCGCCGTGGAGAACGGGATCCACGCCGTCGTCGGTGCTACCGGGTGGGACGCCGACCGGCTGGAAGGGCTGAAGCAGCTTCTCGGAGAGGAGCCGCGCAGCGGGGTGCTGATCGCCCCTAACTTCGCCCTGGGCTCGGTGCTGGCGACGGCCTTCGCGGCCCAGGCCGCCCGGTACTTCGAGTCTGCCGAGATCATCGAGCTCCATCACCCGAACAAGGTTGACGCGCCGTCCGGCACCGCTGTTCGGACTGCCGAGCTCATGGGGCAGGCACGCAGGGATGCTGGCCTTCCCACCTCACCTGACGCGACGCAGAAACAGCTCGACGGCGCGCGCGGCGCAAGCGTGGAGGACATCCACGTGCATTCGGTACGTCTGCGCGGATTGGTCGCGCACCAGGAGGTGCTCCTCGGATCCGCCGGTGAGCAGCTGACCATCCGGCATGACTCCTTCGACAGGGCCTCCTTCATGCCCGGCGTCCTGCTCGGCCTGCGTACCGTGGCATCGCGCCCCGGGCTGACGCACGGCTTGGACGGCTATCTGGACCTCGGCCTGTAGATGAAGGCGAAGTTCTGGACCGGGCTGGTCATCCTGCTGCTGGTCATCATGCTCGTGGGCGCCGCGACGAGCGCCTGGCGATTCCTGCGAGTGGACGATCTCGCCGCGCAGCTGATCGGTGCCGGCGCGATGCTCCTGGTGGCCCTGGGCGTGTGGATGCTGGCACGTGAGATGTGGTTCGGCTGGTACTCCGAGAAGCTGGGCAAAGTGCTCTCCGCTGAGGGAGGACTGCCGGAGGACGTCGTCGACCGCAGCCCCGGCGGCAGGCCGAACCGGGAGCAGGCTGATGCCCAGTTCGCGCGATATGCCGCGGAGGCCGAGACGGCACCTGAGGACTGGCGCTCCTGGTTCAGGCTCTCAGTGGCCTACGACGTCGCGTCCGACCGGCCCCGGGCTCGCCGGACCATGCGCAAAGCCATCGCGATGTACCGCTCTGCCTGACGCTTGAGCGTCACAGGCCGACCCACTCTCGGGTGCCGTCGCTGAAGAACTGCTCCTTCCAGATCGGCACCTCGGCTTTGACCTGTTCGATGAGCTCAGCGCAGGCCGCGAACGCCTCTGCGCGGTGAGCTGCGGCGATGGCCGCGACAAGGGCGTGATCCCCGACCTCGAGCGCGCCGACGCGATGGGACACCCACACCCTGACCCCGGGGTACTGCCCGGCGATGCCCTGGGCGACCTCGCGGAGCCGATCGGCGGCCTGCGGGTGGGCTGTGTAGGAGAGCCGCTCCACTGAGCGGCCGTCGTCGTGATTGCGCACGATGCCGGAGAAGCCGACGACGGCTCCTGCTTCCTGCCCCCAGACCCCGTCCTCCGCACTGTGCTGCTGCAGGGCAGCTTCGCTCAGGTCAGCACGTATGACGCGGTCCCGGGCGGCGAGCCCGGGAGATCCGACGCGGAACCCGTCGCGGTCCAGCTCAGCGGCCTGTTCCTGAGCGGACAGGGCTTCAGCACCCGCTGCCCCACCCGCTGGTGCCTCAGCGGACGAGGCTTCAGCGGCATCCCTCATTCGGGTGCTCGTTCTGTATCTGCCCACGGCGCTGCGCTCTCCTGCTGCGCGGCGTCGAGGGTGGGCGGGGTGAAAGAACTGTGCGTACGGATGTCGTCCACCTGGTCGCAGAGATGCGGGAGCAGCTCGCTGACGACTTCCATGCCCTGTCGGACGGCACGCGGTGAGCCCGGCAGGTTCACGATGACGGTATTCTCCGTCACCCCGGCGACGCCGCGGCTCAGCGCCGCATACCGGTTCGACTGCCGGCCATGGGCGCGGACAGCTTCCATGATGCCCGGGATCTCCTTGTCGAGCAGGGGCAACGTGTATTCGGGGGTCAGGTCATCGGGGGTCAGCCCCGTCCCGCCGGAGGTCACGATGACGGCCGGCGCGATCTGCACCAGCAGCTCAGACAGGGCAGCCAGAACCCCCTCGCCGTCCGGGATGATGACCGGCGGTCGGCAGCCGAAGCCGATCTGATGCGCGAACTCCGCGATGATGGGGGCAGATTCGTCCTCTCGCCGGCCCGTCGCCGCACTCGTCGAGACGATCACCGGGGCGATGATGCGCTCCAGCATCTCATCGTGCATATGCGGCTCTTCCGCCGCATCGTGCTGATGGCTCTGACTGTGCTGATGACTGTGACCGTGGCCGGCCTCGTGCTGTTCAGTACTCACGTTCCCACTCCCCGCTGCGTCCTCCGGATTTGGCCACGACTTTCTGATCAGTGATGACCGCTGCGCGGTCCACTGCCTTGATCATGTCATACAGCGTCAGCGCCGCGATCGAGGCAGCCGTCAGCGCCTCCATCTCCACGCCTGTCCGGGAAGTCGTCTTCACTTCGGCGGTGATCATGACCTGCCCGGGAGCAGGGTCGTCGACGTCGATGTCCACGGTGACTTTCGACAGGGGAAGCGGGTGGCACAGCGGGATGAGCTCGGAGGTCTTCTTCGCCCCCATGATCCCCGCGAGCCGGGCTGTGGCCAGCGCATCGCCTTTGGGCAGCTCGCCCGCACCCAGCAGGGCAGTGACTTCAGCGCTGGTGCTCAGCCGCGCGACGGCCCGGGCAGTGCGCGAGGTGACCTCCTTGGCCGAGACATCCACCATATGAGCGCTGCCATCGGCTCTGACGTGGGTGAGGACCTGATCCGGCGCATCGGAGCGCTCAGCGTCCGGATCATTGCCGGGCCCATCGCCGCCGGTGTTCGTCGTCATGTTCTGCATAGTGCGGGACGCTGTCCTTCCTCGTGTTCTCCGGTGTTCTTCCTCAGCTGCTCTTCTCCAGCTGTTCTTCTGCAGCGGTTCTTCTGCAGCGCGCCCTCCAGCACCCTCCGGATGGGTCACCGCGGTTCCTGGCCGGTCAGTAAGATGACCTCACGGATCGTGCCCGCGGGGAGGTCGGTGTCCTCCTCACGGAGTTCGAGCAGGGCATCTGCCCGGGCAAGGTGTGCCAGCAGGTGGGACCC
>DXGD01000021.1 GCA_019114115.1 Candidatus Nesterenkonia stercoripullorum | reverse complement strand
GCGGGGCCCTCTCTCGGTGAGCTGTCAGCTGGTCGTCACGGAGTGCCGGCGGGCTGCAGGGCGGTGGGGGCGGTGAGCGCGGCGAGGGCACGTCGCAGTGCAGTCGAGGAGGTGTGCATCGTGTACGGGAGATACTCGATCTGCACTCCCACCTCGGCGAACTGCTCCTCGAGCCGGAGGCCCTTCGGAGTGCCGCGCCAGTCGTCGCCCTTGAAGAAGTGGGTGAACCCCACTGCGTGCCAGGCGTCCAGCTTCGAGGGAGTGGTCTCGACGTGCACGCGATCCACGCAGCGAAGGCTGCCCACGATCTCAGCGCGCTCGGCAGTCGGGATGACGGGTTCGATGCCCTTCACTTCGCGCAGCATCTCGTCGCTCACCACGCCGGCGATCAACAGGTCGCACTGCTGGCGCGCGCGGTGGAGCAGGTTCAGGTGCCCCACGTGGAAGAGGTCGAACGCTCCTGCGGCGTATCCGATGCGCATCTTGATCTCCTGGCCTTCCTGCCCGCGAGTGCTGAAGAGCGGGCGTCCACGAGAAGTCTACGCGACAAACGGGGCAAAGCGATCAAAACGGACATCGCGAAACGGTCACGCCGTGCCGCTGCGGCGAGGAGTCGTTCCAGGTGTCACCCAGAGGCAGAACGATGCACGCTGGTCGGCGAGTAGACGACGGCACCAGGGGGGACGTCCTTGACGACGACGGCGTTAGGACCGATCCGGGCGCCCCGGCCGATCCTGACCGCGCCGATGATCACGGCGCCGACCCCGATCTCGACGTCGTCCTCGATGATCGGGCAGTCCGAGGCGCTCAGCCGGTTTCCCAGGGTCACGTGCTGTCGGATCATGACCCCGCGCCCGATCCGGGTGGCGGGGTTGACGACGATCCCTACGCCGTGACGAAGGCGCAGGCCGGCGCCAATCTCCGTGGAGGCCGGCAGCTCGACCCCCATCACCCACTCGGTGACGACCTTGTACGAGCCGCCCACGAGGATGTGCCCCGCCCGGCCGAGCAGCCCCTTCCGTGCACGCCATGTCTGGGCCGCACGAAGCCAACGCAGGATGACTCGACTCTTGGGGTAGCGGGCATTGGCGCGACGATCGGCCTGCAGGACCGTCCTCATATCGGTCGATCGGTCAGGACGCGTCACGGGCGGGCTCCTTGTCGAGGCGTCCCTCGAGCCAGCGCGCTCTCTCGCTCAGTTTGCGGCGGAGTGCGTGCTCTGCGGCCGCGCGGTGTCGGGACGCCACCTCGATGAAGCGCGCGGCGAAGCGTGAGAACTCCTCTCGCTTCCCCTCGGCGTCCAGGGAATCGTCCACGGCGAGCGTCGTGATCCGGCGCGCAGGGGCGCCGAGGAGAAGCTCGGAGAGCTGCGAGTACGCGGCTCCGATCGTCGGATCGCTCCAGGAGGCCTGCCGCCACTGGGTGGAGGCGGTGACCTGGCCGGGGTGCATCCGGTAGGCCAGCCCTGGCAGGCGGAGACGCTCGAGGCGGGCGCCGTCCGCAGCGAGCCGCAGCCACAGGTCGTAGTCCTCTGTCGGCACCTGCCGGTAACCGCCTGCGCGCTCCAGCGCGGTCCGGCGCGCCATGAGCGTCGGGTGTGCGACCGGATTGGTGAGCAGCAGATGCATCGCGAAGTCGTCCGGGGCGATCCAGCTCGGGCGGGGCACGGGGCGGGCTCCGTCGCCGAACTGGACGACGGTCGTGAAGACGGCGTCCAGCGGAGCGCCGTCCCCGGTTCGGCGGGTGAGTGCTCTCAGCTGGCGGCGGAAGCGCCCGGGGATGACGATGTCATCGGCGTCCATCCGGGCGACGAACTCGGAATCGGTGGAGTCGAGGAGCTCGTTCAGGGCGCTGGCGACCCCGCCGTTCTGCCGGGTCCGCACCTGCACTCGCGGGTCGTCGAAAGAACGGGCCACCGTCGCGCTGGCGTCGAGACTGCCGTCGTCCAGGACCGCGATCGTGGCGTCCCACGGCATATCGCGCAACGTGCTGGAGAGTGCGACACCCAGGGTCCTCTCCGCGGAATGGACGGGAACGAGGATGGCCAACCGGGGCATGTCAGAGTCCCCTGCCGCGACTGTTCAGGGTCGCCACCACCTTCTCGCCGGAGACCACCCCCATGCCGACCATCATGGCCAGATAGGCGCGAGGCTGCCGCGGATCGTTGCGGATCGCCCGGTATGCCCAGTTTCGTGCGCGAGGGCGATCGCCCAGCGCGCCATGGGCGAACGCGATCTGCCCTTCGATCCGGGATCGGCCGACGCGACTGGTGGCGAACTGCGGGTGCTTGTCCAAGATGTATCCGAGTCCGTCGACGATGCCCTGCCACTTCTCCGTGAAGTAGCTGGTCCGGTCCCAATGGATGATGGTGAGCGGGTCCGGCACCGACGCGATCCGACCCACCTGGACTGCGCGGAGCAGCATGTCGTAGTCCTCCCCGTAGGAGGCGGGGAGCTCCTCGTCGACGAGCCCCAGGTCTCCGAGCAGAGCCGACGCGCGGAGCACGAAGGATGAGGGGTGCAGCTCTGTGATCCGGGAGCGCAGCAGGTCCGCGAGGCCGACCCGGGTCGGAGGCACCCGCACGTGGGAGCCTCCGCTCGACATGATCTCGATGCCCGTGGCGGCCAGGACGACCTCGGGGTCCTCGAAAAGGGGGACCTGGCGCGACAGCTTGGTGGGCTTCCACTCGTCGTCGTCGTCGCACAGCGCGACGAGCGTCCCCGTGGTGGTGAGGATTCCCGTGTTGCGCGCCCCGGCCAGTCCGGGGGTCCGGTCGTTGGGGACGGCGTGCAGGGAACGCCCTGTCGGCAGTTCGAGATCGGCGAGCTCGTCGACCTCGGTCCCGTCGTAGACGAGGACGATCTCGATCTGCCCGGCGTAGTCCTGGGCGAGCACCGAGCTGACTGCTCGGCGCAACAGCTGGGGGCGATCTCGAGTCGCCATCACGACGCTCACCTTCGGGGCCTGCATGTCGTCCTCCGTCCGCTCGACGCCACGATCGTGGCGGCACCGGCAGGTCGCCGGGAATCTCAACAGGCGAATGTCCGTTTCGACCGTTTCGTACTACACTACCGACTCGGGAAGATCTTTGGAAGACGCCACAGGGGCCGCGACGTGCCTCGACATCGGGGGAGCTCATGGACGGAGACGAGAAGGGGACGAGCCTCGGGATCGAGGTGTTCGCCCACGTTCTGCTGCGGCGGTGGCGGCTGATCGCGCTCGTCACTGTCGTCGGACTGCTCGCCTCCGCCGCCTATCTCGCGCTGGCGCCGCGCGAGTACACCGCGTCCACGACCGTGAACCTCACCGTCATCAGCACGGAGCCCTTCGCAGGTCGCAGTGCGCCGTCGAGCCTCCTCGACGAACAGGAGGAGAAGGCGATCGCCCAGTCGTTCGTCGTTGCATCGCGCGCGGCGGAGGATCAGAGGCTGGGCATGTCCGCCCGGGAGATCCGACGTGCGTCGACGGTCTCCACGTCGTCCGGCGCAGCGGTCGTCACCGTCAACTTCACGGCGAACTCCGCCGAGCGAGCTGCAGCCGGCGCGGATGCCGTTGCCGGCGCGTACCTCTCCTTCCGGCAGGATCGCGCCGCAGAACGGATCACGCAGCTCGTGGAAGGCCTCGATGGGCGCATCGAGGAGCTCACGGAGCAGATCGTGGAGATCGACGGTGAGCTGGATCGGCTCGATGCGGACAGTTCCTCCCGTGCGCAGCTCGCCTCCGAGCGAGAGCAGAGAGAGACGGAGCTGACCAACTTCCTCGGGCAGAGGAACGGACTTCAGGGAGTCGACACCGCACCTGGCGTGGTGCTCTCCTCTGCGGAGGACTCCTCCGTCGACGTCGCGCCGAGCGCGCGGCTGACCCTCCTCACGGGGCTCGCGGCCGGCCTGGTGCTGGGCGTCCTGGTGGCCTTCGTCCGGGATCTCCGTGATCGTCGCCTGCGTAGTGCAGACGAACTCGGCAGAGCGTTCGGCGCCCCGGTCCTCTCCGAGGTGGGGGAGGCGGATGGAGTCATCCCAGCTCGTGGCGCCGACGCGGACGCGCTCCGCGTGGCGCGCGAGCGGATCCTGGTCAGCCTCGGGGCCGGAGCGACGGTGCTGGTGGTCGATGCCTGCCATGAGGGGCAGGTCTCGTCGCTCCCGCTGAACCTCGCGGTGCTCACAGCGCAGGCGGGCATCGACGTCCAGCTCATCACCCCGGAGGAGTCGAGCCGCACGCGGTCACGGCTGGACGACGTGCTCGGTCCCGACGGCGATGACGTGGAGATGTCGTCCTCCGGCGGTTCGCTCACGTTCTTCGGGGCGACGGACGGCCACGTGGGCGCGCATGCGGACCCTCTCCTCACGACCCAGACGGCGCGTGCGATCCATGAGGCGGGGGAGCGCACCATCACCTTCGTGGTCCTCACCATGGAGGCGTACCACGGGAGCATCCTCGCGGCGCTGCGTCATACCTCTGCGGTGATCCTTGTCGGCAGTGAGGGCGTGACCACGCGCGCTGAGATCCGCTGGCTGCGGGATGAGGCAGAGGCGATGGGCGCGGCCGTGCTCGGCGCGATCGTCAAGCGCCCGAACAGGGGCGTGTCTCGTCGCTCACGGGGCCAGAGGGCGCGCTCTCATCGCACGAGGTTCCCGGACCGCAGTCGTTCGGCCGCGCGCACGGCCACCCCGTCCACGGTGTCGGTTCCGAGCTAAGCGGAGGAGCAGTTCGATGACCGACGCTCGCGGCGGCGTGATGCAGACGTCGGGCAGGAGCCAGTTGCCTCGGTGGCCGCTCTTCGCCGCTTTCGCCCTCTATCCACTGTGGTGGGTGCTCGGTCTGGGCTCTATCGCCTGGATCCCGCTGGGAGCATGCATGGCCGTCCTGCTGGCGAGGCGCGGAGGCGTACGGATGCCGACCGGCCTCGGTATCTGGTTCCTCTTCCTCCTGTTGATGTGTGTCTCCGTGATCGGCCTCGACAGTCCCGGCCGGCTCATCGGTTTCATCTACAGGGCTCTGCTCTATGCGTCGGTGACGACGGTCTTCATCTACGTGTACAACGCCCGCGAGCTGCTGACGGCACGGTACGTACTCGGGTTGGTGACGGTGTTTTGGGCGTTTGCCGTCGCGGGAGGATACGCAGGGATATTCTTCCCGACGTTCTCCTTCCGTACGCCGCTCGGTCTGATCGTGCCGAGCAGTCTCGAGGCGAATGAGCTGGTGGGGGAGATGGTCGTGCGACGCATGACCCAATACAACCCGGACAGCTGGTTGGCCCTGGAGCCTCGACCGTCCGCCCCGTTTCTGTACACGAACCAATGGGGCAACGTCTATTCGCTGTGCCTGCCGATGGTGGTCGCCTACACGCGAGAGCTGGTTCTCGGGAAGGACCTGAAGAAGGCTCTCGCGGTATCGTGCGTGCTTCTCCTCTCGCTCGTGCCAGCATTGCTCACGCTCAACCGTGGGATGTTCTTGGGGATCGCCGTCGCTGTCGCCTACGTGCTGGTCAGATTCATACTGGCGGGCCGACTCGGGCAGGTCGCGTGGATATTGGCCGCCGGGGGCGTGACGGGGGGTGTCGTCGTGTGGCTCGGCGTCGGGTCCCGTCTTGAGGAACGCACGACGACCAGCTCCTCGACGGAGGACCGTGCCAGCCTGTATCGCGAGACTCTCGACCGCACCCTTGACTCCCCACTCTTTGGATATGGGGCTCCTCGACCCTCGGTGACCGAGGGGCTACCGTCCGCGGGAACACAAGGGCACATCTGGATGGTGATGTTCTCCCACGGGCTGCCCGCGCTCGCGATCTTCCTGCTCGCTCTCGTCTGGTTCGTATTCGCCACGGCACGAGTACGGAACACCTCGCAGCTGCTGGTGCACGCGGTGCAGGTGGTCATCCTGACCGAGGTGTTGTACTACGGAGTTCTCCCCAACGGCCTCATCCTGTCCTTCACCGCGGCGGCGCTGCTGCTCCGCGAGCGCGATTCACGTCGCGAGGCAGGCTCCGCGGAACAACGGGTCACGTCGGCACCGATCGGTCGGCGGTCCGACGGGAGCCTCCTGGACGTCTGAGAGGCCGCGTCGGCGGGCCGGCACCGGTCAAGTGGCCGACCCGTTGCGGGGTCACCTCGCATCAGGAGCTCACATCGTGACGCCCGGATCAGGTCGCGATCTTCTCGTCCGTCGAGGACTCCGATCGTCCGGCATGCCGTCCCCGGCGGGACGATCAGGCGATTGACGTCAGCTTCCGATGCTTGCGCAGCATCGACGCGGCGGAATGGACGAGGTTGAGCGCGAAGAGCACGGCGTAGACGGCGGCGAAGGCCGGCGGGAGCGCCCACAGCGCGAAGCACCAGCACAGCACCCCGGTGTCAGTGGGAAGCAGGACCAGGGACTGCTTCAGCTGTGGTCCGCTGGTCTGCTCCGGGCCCGTCGAACGCACGAGCTGCTCGGCGAGGATCTGGCTCATGAACTGCGCGGCGCTCAGGACGGCGAATGCCATCGAGACACCTCCCACCCAGAGGAGGTCGGGGCGGTGCACGAAGACGGCGACGGCGATGCTCAGGTGGATCGCCGGGGTGCGCGCGGCATCGACCACATGATCCAGCCACTCACCCGCCGGAGACCCTGCGCCGGTCAGCCGCGCGACCTGGCCGTCGGCGGAATCGAAGACGTAGCCGGCGGCCAGCAGGACGGAGCAGAGGAACGCCGACCACCACTGGGGTCCGGCGATCAGCAGCACGGCGAGGCCGGCCGCGGAGAGACCCGCGCTGAGGCCGGTCACCTGGTTGGGGGTGAGGCCCAGGGACGCGGCCGTCGCCGCGATGATGCGCGCAACTCGACGGTTCACCCATCGCGTGTAGGCCGGAACTCCGGCACCGCTCTTCTGGGCGTTGTGGAGCGCCTGCAGGTTCTGACGGACGGTGCGGCGGCCTCCGCGCTCGGCGGCGATCTGCGGCGTTGCGTGGACGGACTGGTCGAGGCTCATCGCCTGTTCTCCTCAGCGGTGATCGCGAAGCTGTGGCTGGTCGCGGAAGGGGCATTGGAATGGACTTCGATCGCGAGAACGTTCTCGCCCTCCTCCAGGGCATCGCCCGGGATCTCGACGAGCAGGTTCTGATCGTCGTCCCCAGGGGCGAGGGCGACGTCCTCGGTAGCGAGGGTGCTTGTCGAGATCTCGCCGTCCTCGAGGTTGGATCGGGCGATCTCCTCGCCGTTCAGGTAGATCACGATCCCGGCGTCCGCGCGCGCGGTCAGGTCGAGCGATGCCAGTTCATCCACGTCCTCGACGTTCATCGTGTGCCGGTAGTAGGACGTCACGGGGAGGCCGGAGCGTTCATCATCGACGGGGGTATCGATATCGGGATAGCCCCAGCCGATGACCCCGTGGCCCGTCTCCCAGCTCGCGTCGTCGAAGCCTGCCTCGGTCCATTCCTCCGGTGGAGCGTCGCCGACGACCGAGTAGGACCAGACGGTCTCGTCGTCAAGGACAGGAGTGCCGGTGGCGAGATCAGGATCGGTTCCCGCGACGTGCTCGGTGCCCTCCGACTTCGGGCCCGACGTGGCCTCGTCCTTCGGATCCGCTGCGGCAGGCTTGGCACCTTCTGTCGCGGTCGGGCTCTCCGACTCGGGACCATCCTCCTCGGACCCCTCCTCGGCGGTCCGCTCGTCGTCGGGCTCCGGTGAAGGCTCAGCGCTCTGTGCGTCGTCGCCGGTCTTTTTCTCAGTATCGCGGTCGTCCGCGTCGTCGGACGCTTCCGTCTCCTCTTCCTCCGAGTCAGGTTTGTCAGCCGGCGCCTCGTCATCGCTCTCGGCCGTGCGCGCCGCCGCCGGCGGGGTGGGTTGTGTGCCGAGGGTGGCGGTGGCTTCGAGCTCGAAGCTGTGGCTGGGGGTGCTGCGGTAGTTGGAGTGGACGGAGGCGGTGATGGTGTTGGTGCCGGTGGTGATGAGATATCCGGGCACGGTGACGGTGATCGGGTTGTTCACTGCGCTGCTGGCGCTGACTGCCTGGTTGGCGTAGGTGCCGGCGTTGACGGTGCCGTCGTCGACGTTGCGACGGAGGACTTCGGTGCCGTTGATGTAGAGGACGATGCCGTCGTCTGCCCGGGTGGTGAGCTGGAGCTCTTCGATGATGGAGGCGTCCTCGACCTCGAACTCGTGGCGGTGGAAGGAGGTCAGCGGCTTGGGGCTGACGCTGGTGGTGAGGGTGGTGCCGAGAGTGGACTGGCCCCAGCCCTGGGGGGCTGCGCCGCTCGTCCAGGAGGAGGCGTCGAAGTCGGGCTCCTGCCAGTCGGTGGCGGGGTCGGTGCCGTCGTAGAGGTAGCTCCAGTCGGCACCGGCCTCGACCAGCATCGCGCTCGTGGGTTCCTCAGGCTCCTCCGGCTCCTCTGCCGACCCTGTGGAGGTGAACACGGC
>DXGD01000020.1 GCA_019114115.1 Candidatus Nesterenkonia stercoripullorum | reverse complement strand
ACAGCACCTGTGCCCCGAGAGGATGGAAGTATTCAGGTTAATACCGTAATTGAATCTAGTATTGCCCCAAAAGAATATCAGTATAAATTTAGTTCATCTGAAGGGCTAGAAATTCACAATGAGGGTGGGCTCGTCATATTTAGTGGTCCTGACCAGAAATTCCTCGGGGCGTTGGCACCTGCTTGGGCTAAAGACGCTCTGGGAAATGATGTTGCCACTTCCTATCGGGTTGAGGGCGATACTTTAACGCAGGTGATTGAGCACGGTAAGGGTAGCGAATACCCAATCGTTGCTGACCCTTGGCTGGGTGTGAAGCTGTGGAAGAAGATCACAGTCAATACTTATCGCAACCAGCCGCGTGTCAATCTCAACCTCTCTAGGTGGGGGTGGGCGGTGTGGTCAGGAGCTGCCCAAGGCGGTGGGGCGGTAGGATTCGCGGCGGGTCAAACAATCCTGAACAACGCGGGTTGGACTGAAGCTAGAAATCGGAGTTCGAAGGTTAGGCGCGCTCTTGGTAAGAAGAGTCAGCGGCAGCAGTATGAGTGCCACGCGCTAGGTGCTCTATTTGCTGGGGAATGGAATTTGGAGAAGTTCCGGCCGAATCGAACTAGACATTGGTCGTACGGGGTGGCGAGGCATCGTTGCAACTGGACCACCGCTGGCAGATACTAAAGCAGGCCCTCCATGAGTACATCATCCAACGGCCAGCACCTCCCGAGACGTAGAACCAGTCTCGGTTGGCTGCTGGTGATATCCATTGTGTTCGCTGCTGTCAGCGTGATTTTTGCGATGTGGCTTACTGGAGGTGCACAGGAACGGACCGTCGCTGAACTATTAGAACCGTATGATGATATGCACCCTGTTGAGGACACTTCCGAATTATGTCATGTCCCAGGATGTGCAGACGGCTGGCGTACAGATGTCGGCGTTTTTCTCAGGTTCGATTCAACGGGCGAAGCCGAGTACTGGGAGACGGTGCTCGGCGACGACGGCAGACGGTGGGAACATTTCGTCCTTGACTTCAGCGAGCATGAGCTCAGCATGGAAGATCGCCGTCGGTCCATCGACGTCCTCTATAGCTGGCACGACTGGAACTGAGCTCTGCTGAGTGGGCCGTCAGCGGCTGAACTTCAGCACGTTCGAGCGGGACAGGTTCCACTCCTGCTCCAATGCGAAGCCGCGTTCATCGAGCATTTCGGTGACTTTCGGGCGCCAATCCTGCCTGTCGCTGGTGACCAGCCAGACGACGTCGAGGTCGTCGACTTCGCCGAGGACGTTCTCCACATCGTGCTGGTTCTCCCACAGGCCGCCCGTCTCGGATGCGTGGGTCTGTAGTGTGAAGTCCTTCATCCCGGTGAATGCCTCGGGATAGGTGTAGGAGATGATGCGCGAGGTGGCGCCAGCGTGGCGGCGTACCGGGCCGTAGATGATGCCCTCTTCCAATGAGGAGGCGCTGGAGATCCGCTCCTCGCTGACCACGTTCGCGACCTGATCCCACGCGGCGCCGTCCTTGGCAGTGGGTTGCCGCTGCTCGGACCAGCTCGGTGCGGAGACAGCAGCGGCCACGATCAGCAGGACGGCTACACCGCGGCGCGATGGAATGAACGTGGTACCCAGCGCCATGAGCAGTGCTAGAGCCGGTGCGCTGAAGGTCTGATACCGCGGCGACCACAGGGGATCGCCCACGAAGGAGAGAGCCAGCAGAGCCAGGCTGGGCACCAGCAGCCACGGCAGCAGCTTGGCCAGCGTGCCCCTGTGCTCCCGCCGCAGGCAGCTGGCCCCCACGCCCAGTGCGACAAGACCCCACATCAGCCATGCGAACCCGGGATTGTTGGGCGACCACTGGGTCACCAGGAAATGTGCCACCGTCTCGATGGAGGGAGGATCGATCCAGCCGACCTGCCCCGCCTGGTCCGCAGCCATCAGCGCCAGTGGCGCGGTGCCTATCGCGCCGATCGTCGCGGCGACAGCGAAACTGACCCCAGCCCTGATCTCTGTGCGCGTGAGCGGGGTACGCACCGCGATCACGATCAGCACCGTCACAGCATGTGCGACGACCAGCAGCGCAAGATAGAGGAAGAAGGTGGTGCTCACGATCGTCAGAGCCGCGTAGCCTGCCCACCACCATGTCGCCGGAGGCAGCCTCGAACGCGTCGAATCGTTCACCTGGAGTGAGCGATCGAGTGCGGTGAGCAGCAGCAAGGTCAATGCGACGGCAAGCAGCGCCGACAGCGCGAACGTGCGCCCTTCGGTGCCGACCAGCGTGGTCCGCGGGAGCACGGCGAACAGAAGCCCAGCGGCGACCGCGCCCCGGCGAGGCATGAATCGCCGGGCGAGGATCACGAGCAGGCCCGAGGTGATCCCGATGCAGAGCACGCTGGGCAGACGCAGCGTCACCGGAGAGTACCCAATAAGGTCAAACCACAGATGCATCGCCGCGTACCAGCCCATATGGACGGCGTCGACTGACTGCACTGTGCGCCACAGGCCGGGCCAGTCTCGGGTGGCTGCGACCACTGTGGCGGCTTCGTCGTACCAAATGCTGGGCACCCACAGGAAGGCTCCGCCGATGAGAGCGGCCACCAGCCCGACGACGACGGCGTCGAGACGCTGATGCCTCGCCAGGGCCGCGGTCAGGCCGGTGCCAGTGGTAGAGGAGCGGGCCCCCGGTGTGTCGGGTGCGGTGGAGTCAGGTCGTGCTGGGGCCTGGGTGAAGGGCAATGCGGCGTCGTCATCTCGTTCGTGGGGAGAAGGTGGGTTGGCGCCGTTCTTGGGCGCTGGTGAAAAGGGCCACGGGGGCCGGCGCGTTCATCAGGGGGCTACGATGTGACACAGACCGCGTCAGATCGCGAGCGACGTGTTTGCCCGTCAATCCGAGGAGCGGATCACGGACCGGACTGTTGACGGGGCCAGCCGACCCATGAAGCCTGCGGTGACTCATCACGAACGCTCATATACAACCTTCCACGGATGCCGCGAACAGTCCCACCGGCCGAGGGAGTCGCCTACGTTCCACAACATACAGCGTAAGCACTCCTCTCGCCAGAGTACTCGGAACCCCTTGATTCTCACACGAATCACTGGGTGGAGTCTGTGAGAACACTCGATTCTTAAGAGAGCGCGATCGAGCGCCGTATCGAGCGCGACGTTGATCAGCTGGGACACACTGCTAGGCCTCGTCACACGTGCAGAACGAAGGCCAGGAACCAGGAGGACGTTCCCAGCGGCCTCCTGTGGTTCGGCGCACCTCATGTGATATTCACACGTGGATGATCTCTCCATTGCTTGGCAGTCCGCCGTCGAAGGTCAGCGGTACGGCACGGGCGCGAGCGAGGTCGGGATGGTCGATCGCCTGAACGTGCACGTGGGGCTCGGTGCTGTTGCCGGAATTCCCGCAG
>DXGD01000220.1 GCA_019114115.1 Candidatus Nesterenkonia stercoripullorum | reverse complement strand
GATCGGGTAGCCGGGGACTTCTCCGACGACCAGCAATCCCCCGGATGTCTGGGCGTCAGCGAGGGTGAGCAGGTCCTCCTCACCGATGCCGGGCCCGGCACTGAGGTGGTCGCGAACCCAGTCGAGGTTCCGCCGGGTGCCACCGGAGACGTACCCGTCGCGCAGAGCCTCTGCGGCGCCTGAGACCAGCGGGACGGCGGAGGTGTCGAGCTGGACGCTCACCCCGGACCCGCGGCACATCTTGTAGAGGTGCCCCAGCAGTCCGAAACCGGTGACGTCGGTGGCGGCGCGCGCTCCAGCGGCCACTGCAGCTTCGGAGGCGTCTCGGTTCAACGTCGTCATGACCTCCACCGCTTCGGGGAAGACCTCTCCGGTGGCTTTGTGCCTGTTGTTGAGGAAGCCCAGCCCGATCGGCTTCGTCAGCGTCAGCGGAAGGCCGGGCTCTGCGGCGTCGTTGCGCAGCAGATGATCGGCATCGGCAGTGCCGGTGACGGAGAGGCCGTACTTCGGCTCCGGATCGTCGACTGTATGCCCGCCGATCAGCGGGCAGCCGGCCTCTTCAGCGACGGTCAGCCCGCCACGCAGCACGTGTGCCATCAGCTCCAGCGGGAGCGTGTCTCGGGGCCATCCCACCAGGTTGATCGCGACAAGCGGGCGCCCGCCCATGGCGTAGATATCGGAGAGCGCATTGGCTGCGGCGATCCGGCCCCAGTCGAAGGCGTCGTCGACGACGGGGGTGAAGAAATCGGCTGTGGAGAGGACAGCGGTGTGACCGTCGAATCGCACGGCGGCGGCGTCGTCGCCGTTGTTCAGGCCCACCAGCACCTGGTCGTTCTGCTGGGCGGGCAGTCCGCTGAGCACGTCTTCCAGTTCGCCGGGTGGGATTTTGCAGGCGCACCCTCCGCCGTGGGCGTAGGTGGTCAGACGCGGTGCGGTGACCTCTGCGGCAGCTGGTTGAGCAGTCATGGGGCGAGTATAGGAGACCAGCGCCGGTCTATCATCCCGTGACGAGGCGAGGCTCTGACGCCTCCGGCTCCGTGGTAGTTTGACCAGCGGAGGTGTACGAGTCCTGGTGGGCTCCGCGGTCTTCAAAACCGTTGAGACCGAGTATCTCGGTCTGGCGGGTTCGATTCCCGTCCACCTCCGCCACACGTGCCGCCAGCTAGCATCAGGAGGCCAGAGGTGATGGGAGAGGATCCCCGCCGGCGCATTCCCGGCACTGACACGTTGCTCGCGGATGAACGCGTGCAGCGGGCCTCGGCACCGCTGAGCCGGCATGTGCTCGCCCAGGTGATCCACCAGGCGCAGGAGCGAGCACGCCGGGAGGAAATCGCCCCGGAGCAGGTCGCGGTCGAGGTGCTCAGCGAGCTCGCGCGTTTCCGCCCCTGCGCGATGCGCCCTGTCATCAACGCCACCGGCGTCGTGATCCACACGAACCTCGGCCGCGCCCCGCTCTCTGCGGCAGCACGGCTCGCGGTGGCCGACGCTGCCGGGTACGTCGACGTCGAAATGGACCTGGAGACGGGACGACGCTCGCGCCGCGGCGCCTCAGCACGTCGCGCGCTGCTGGAGGCATGCCCTCCGGCTGAGGACGCGCTCATCGTGAACAACGGGGCCGCCGCGCTCGCGCTGGCCGTTGCGGCGCTGGTGGGCTCGGGAACGGTGATCATCAGCCGCGGTGAGCTCATCGAGATCGGTGCCGGCTTCCGTCTACCGGAGCTGATCGAGTCCACGGGCGCGCACATCGTGGAAGTCGGCACCACGAACCGCACGCACGCACAGGACTATGCCGCTGCGCTGGAGAGGCTCCCCGACGACGCGGCCGCCTGCGTGCTCAAGGTCCACCCGAGCAACTACCGCATTGCCGGATTCACCTCCGCAGTGTCAGTCGCCGAGCTGGCGACGCTGAGCCGCGAGCACGGGCTGCCCCTCGTCGTCGACGCCGGCAGCGGGCTCCTGGCACCGGAGCCCGCCCTGCCGGAGGAGCCCGACCTGTCCAGCGCCCTGACCGACGGGGCGGACCTCGTCATCGCCAGCGGCGACAAGCTGCTCGGCGGCCCCCAGGCGGGCCTGCTCCTGGGCACAGGTGAGACGGTCTCCCGGCTGGCGAAGCATCCGCTGGCCCGAGCAATGCGCACCGATAAGCTCACGCTCGCCGCCGTGGAAGCCACACTCACCGGAGGTCAGACCCCTGTCGAGGCCGCACTGAAGCCTGATGCGGATCGGCTGCACCAGCGCACCCGCCGCCTGGCCGAGGCGCTGGGAGCCGACGTCGTCCCGCATGATGGGCGCGTCGGTGGCGGCGGCGGTCCGGACGTCCCGCTGCCGGGCTGGGCGGTCCAGCTCCCGGAATCCGCTGCAGCGCCTCTTCGGACCTGTGACCCGCCGATCGTCACGAGGACCAGCGGCTCCTGGTGCCTGTTGGATCTGCGCTGTGTCCCGGAGAGTGACGATCCCGCCGTCGCGGAAGCTGCTGGATGGGTGCTGGAGCATCTGCGGGTCTGCCCCGACCCTGCCCCACCAGCTGCGCAGGACACCTGAGATGTATGTCTTGGCCACCGCCGGACACGTGGATCATGGCAAGTCGGCGCTGGTGCGGGCGCTCACCGGCACAGAACCGGATCGCTGGGATGAGGAGCGCCGTCGTGGGCTGACCATCGACCTCGGTTTCGCCACGACCACCCTGGGCTCCGGCCGGGTCGTCTCGTTCGTCGACGTTCCGGGTCATGAGCGGTTCCTGGCCAATATGCTCTCCGGGCTCGGCCCGGCGTCTATGGTGTGCTTCGTCGTCGCTGCTGACCAGGGCTGGCAGGCCCAGTCCAGTGATCACCGAGATGCGCTGGCCGCCCTGGGCATCGAATCCGGGCTCGTCGTCATCACCCGTACTGATCTGGCTCCGGAGCGCGTCCCCGAGGTCCTTGAGCGCACGCGCTGTGAGCTCGCCGCCACCGGGCTGCGCGATGCGCCGGCAGTCACCGTCTCAGCCCACACTGGCGAAGGCCTGGACCAGTTGCGCGCCGCTCTCGATGACCTGCTTGCTGTGCAGCCTGAACCCGCCGCGGATGAGCCCGTGCGGTTGTGGATCGACCGGGCCTTCAGCCTGCGCGGCGCCGGAACGATCGTGACCGGGACGCTGGCGGCGGGGCAGCTGCGCCGCGAGCAGAGCCTGCATCTGCTCGGCGAGACCATCGATGAGACAGTGACAGTGCGGGGACTGCAAGCCCATGGCCGCGAGGTCGAGACCCAGCGCGGCGCCACCCGCGTCGCCGTCAATCTGCGTGGTCTCTCCGCCGAGCATCTGGGCCGCGGCCAGGTGCTGCTGACCCCGGGAGCATGGCACCTCACGGATACTGTGGATGTCCGTCATACCAGCGGGGAGGACTTCTCCCAGACGCCGAAGCACGTCACCGTGCATATCGGCAGCGCAGCTGTGGGGGCGAGGTGCCGCCCCTTCGATGAGAGCTCTGCGCGCGTGATCCTGGCCCGGCCGGTGCCGCTGCGCATCGGCGACCGTCTCCTGCTGCGGAGCTCCGGCGGCCGCACCGAGCTCACCGGCGCCCAGGCTCTCGACGTCGCTCCGCCCCCGCTGACCCGCCGCGGGGATGGCACACGACGGATGGCGGCGCTGGCCGGGATGTCTGCCGCCGGTGACCTCGTCGATGAGGTGCGCCGGCGCTCCCCCGTCACCGCGGACATGCTCCAGCGCATGGGGATCGTCATCCCGGAACCGCTGCCGCCAGGGGTGCGCCGTCTTGGCCCATGGCTGATCGAGGCGGAACACGTCGACGCCTGGACGCAGCTGCTGCGCGCTGCCGTCGAGTCGCATAGGCGGCACGACCCGCTCTCGGCGGGCCTGTCTCACGGTGCTGCCATCCGCTCGCTGGACATCCCCGACGGCACGCTGCTGGCGCCGCTCATCGCGGAGGCTGGTCTGCAGCACAGCGCCGGTCGCATCACGACGGCGAGTGCGCCACCAGGCCTGGGGGCCGCCGAAGAATCGGTACTCACGGTGGAACGTGAGCTGAGCGAGCGCCCATTCCACGCCCCCGAGGCGTCTCGACTGGACGAGCTGGGACTCAGCGACCGGGAGTTAGCCGCGGCTGAGCGGCAAGGCCGGCTGCTCCGGCTGCCCGGGGGCGTGGTCCTCCTGCCGAGTTCACCCGCACGCGCTATGAAGGAGCTCGTCAGACTGGAACAGCCCTTCACGATGAGCGCTGCCCGAGACGCACTGGGCACCACGCGCAGGGTCGCCGTGCCGCTGCTCGAATATCTCGATGCCCGCGGATGGACGCGGCGTCTTGATGCCTCACTGCGGGAAGTGGTCCGTTAGCGGGCTTCCACGCTGTCGCTGTGTCACCGCCCGGATGTGCTGAAAACCGTCATGGACAGCGTGCGCACAGCGTCGAATCGTTCCTTACCCGAATAGTCCCCGCCCGAGTCAAGAGGATGCCGCAAGCGATTGTGAGGATTCAGCGGGGTACTTACCGTGAAGGGTGAGGCCCTGTGCAACTCAACTCTACGAACTCATTCATCGTTGCCACATGGCAAAGACGCGAACCCGAACCCGCCTCACAT
>DXGD01000019.1 GCA_019114115.1 Candidatus Nesterenkonia stercoripullorum | reverse complement strand
GTCACTGGTGAGCCTCTCGGTTGCTTGGGAGCGCACTCGCCCATTGATCATGGAACGGCATGGATCCGGGAACTCTTGGTCCTGGAACTGCACTGGTCATGGAGCTGCATCGGGCCGGTGACCATTCTACGCCGCGCGCGCGTGGCGCCCAAAGCGATGTGGCGCCCACCACGGCGCCCTGACCAGCGCTTAGCACTCTGCTTGACCGAGTGCTAACGCCGTCCTAGAGTTTGTCTTAGCACTCGATGCCATCGGGTGCTAAATGCTGGACGGGCCGTCAACCTGTCCCGCACTCACAAAGCCTGAAGGGGCACCATCCGGCACCCGCGACGACGGTTGGTCACTCCCAAGGCGCACAACATCAATCAGACCGCGCTGCCTCGGCTGTCACCGGCGGCACGGGCGGTCTTGTGCCAAGAACCGATTCGACAAGAAGAAGGAGAGAGCTGACGTGTCAGTCTCCATCAAGCCCCTCGAGGATCGCATTGTTGTCCGCCCCCTGGAAGCCGAGCAGACCACCGCTTCCGGCCTCGTCATCCCGGACACTGCCAAGGAAAAGCCCCAGGAGGGCGAAGTCGTCGCAGTAGGCCCCGGCCGTTTCGACGATAAGGGCAACCGCGTGCCTGTCGATGTCGCCACCGGCGACGTCGTGATCTACTCCAAGTTCGGCGGCACTGAGGTGAAGGTCTCAGGCGAGGAGTACCTGGTGCTCAACGCCCGCGACGTCCTCGCGATCGTGGAGAAGTGAGCACCCGCGTTTCCACGCGACCGACTCACTCATCCCGTCAACTCTAAGGAGTAGCAAGCAATGGCAAAGCAGCTTGAGTTCGACGATGCCGCCCGGAAGGCTCTGGAAGCCGGCATCAACAAGCTCGCCGACACAGTCAAGGTCACGCTGGGTCCCAAGGGCCGCAACGTGGTCCTCGACAAGTCGTGGGGCGCTCCGACCATCACCAACGACGGCGTGACCATCGCGCGTGAGGTGGAGGTCGAGGACCCGTACGAGAACCTTGGCGTGCAGCTGGCCAAGGAAGTCGCCACCAAGACCAATGACGTCGCCGGTGACGGCACCACCACAGCCACAGTGCTGGCACAGGCCCTGGTCCGCGAGGGACTGCGCAATGTGGCCGCAGGTGCCGCGCCGAGCGAGATCAAGCGCGGCATCGAGACCGCCGTGGCCGCCGTCACCGCGCGTCTGCATGAGAACGCCCGCGACGTCGAGGGCCAGCAGGTGGCTCACGTTGCCGCGATCTCGGCTCAGAACGACGAGGTCGGCGAGCTCATCGCACGTGCCTTCGATGCAGTCGGCACCGACGGTGTGATCACCATCGAAGAGTCCTCCACGACGTCCACTGAGCTGGACATCACCGAGGGCATGCAGTTCGACAAGGGTTACCTCTCCCCGCACTTCGTGACTGACGCAGAGCGTCAGGAGGCTGTGCTGGAGGATCCGCTGATCCTGATCAACTCCGGCAAGATCTCCAATATGCAGGAGTTCCTGCCGCTGCTGGAGAAGGTCCTGCAGACCAAGAAGCCGCTGTTCATCATCTCCGAGGACGTCGAGGGCGAAGCCCTCTCCACGCTCGTGGTGAACAAGCTGCGCGGCACGCTCAACGCCGTCGCAGTCAAGGCCCCTGGCTTCGGCGATCGCCGCAAGGCCATGCTGGAGGACATCGCCGTGCTGACCGGCGCTCAGGTGGTCTCCCCTGACCTCGGCCTGAAGCTGGACCAGGTCGGCGTGGACGTGCTCGGCACGGCCCGCCGCGTCACCGTCACCAAGGACGCCACCACGATCGTCGATGGCGCTGGCTCCAAGGAAGACGTGGACGCTCGCGCCGCGACGATCAAGGCTCAGGCCGACGCCACCGACTCCGAGTGGGACCGTGAGAAGCTCCAGGAGCGCCTCGCCAAGCTCTCCGGCGGCATCGGCGTGATCAAGGTCGGCGCTGCCACGGAGGTCGAGCTGAAGGAGCGCAAGCACCGGATCGAGGACGCTGTCTCCTCTACCCGTGCTGCTCTGGAAGAGGGCATCGTGGCCGGCGGTGGCACTGCGCTGATCAACGCGCTGAGCTCCCTGGACGAGGACGCCGATGTGAAGGCACTGGCCGGAGACGCCTCCGCTGCTGCCGGCATCGTGCGCCGCGCACTGGTCCAGCCGCTGCGCTGGATCGCCCAGAACGCCGGCGAGGACGGCTTCGTCGTCGTCTCCAAGGTGGCCGAGCTGGAAGCCAACCACGGCTTCAACGCCAAGACCGGCGAGTACGGCGATCTCATCGCCGACGGCGTGATCGACCCGGTCAAGGTCACTCGCTCCGCTCTGCAGAACGCAGCGTCCATCGCGGCTCTGGTGCTCACCACTGAGACACTGGTCGTGGACAAGAAGGAGTCTGAGGACGAGGACTGATCCTCTCCCCTGACACATGAGTCGGGCCCCGTCACGGACATCACGTCCGAGGCGGGGCCCGACTCATGTTCGGCGGCCTTTCCGGATGCCGGGGTCCGATGCTGCGCGCCGTCTCGCCCCTGGTCCGGCACCAGATCTGCTGTGCCGGGAGTGGTCAGAGGCAGCGCTGCGTCGCTACTGCCCTATGCCCAGCGCCCCGACCACTAGCGGGAAGGCGAGGAACGCCACCACATCGAGCAGCAGATGCGCGATGACCAGCGGCATCACCCGGCCGTACCGGTGGTACATATAGCCGAAGATGAGGCCCATCAGGAAGTTCCCGATGCCGGGACCGAATCCCTGGTAGAGGTGATACGCGCCGCGGAGCACGGCGGAGGCGATGATGATCGTCCATACGCTGATCCCGGGACGAATCCTGCGCAGCCGATCGAAGAGGTAGGCGATCATGATCACCTCCTCCAGCAGAGAATGCCGCAGTGCGGTGAAGATCAGCACAGGGGTGGTCCACCAGTGCTGGGCGACGTCGGCGGGGATGAGCTCCACGGTCAGGCCCAGCGCCCGCCCGGCCCCATAGACCACCAGCGTGCCCGCACCGATCAGCGCGAACAGCCCTGCACCCCAGAGCGCGTCCTTCCCCGGAGCCCGGAAATCCAGGCCATAGCGCCGGAATGGGTTCCCGCCGTGCAGGAAGACCAGATAGCAGACCAGCACCACCGGGAACAGGGCGAAGACGCTGTCGAGCAGCTGGAAGGTGATGTCGAAGAACTCTGAGCGTGATCGAGAACTCTGAATCGTCGCGCTCTGATCAGCCAGCGGTTCGGTGCTGAGCCGCTCCGCCAGCTGCAGCACCGCGTAGATCGCGCTGCGGCCCAACGAAAGAGCCAGCACGATGGAGACCTCCCAGGTCAAGAACCTGGGGCTGGGCACTGGTCGCCGCACGTCCGGTCTGTTGGTCGTCACGGATCCTAAGCTTAGTCATGCGTGGCCCCAGGCGCTGCGCCGTCGTCCATCACGCACGAGCAGCTGAGGCAGGTGAGCGTGGTACGGACTCCGTGCGGTGCTCGATAAGATGGGTACCGGCCCCTCCGTCCTCGATTCTGACAAGGAGATCCATGCCGACCTCCCGGCCCTTCACCGTCCTGACCGTGTGCACCGGCAACATCTGCCGCTCACCAGCCATGGAACGCCTTCTGCGATACCAATTCGGTGAGGAGACCGGCATCAGGATCCACTCCGGGGGACTCGCCGCGCACGACGGCGAGGATATGCAGCCGCCGATGAAGCAGCGAGTCCGCGAGTACGGCGCCGACTCCGAGGACTTCACTGCCCGGCAGATCACCTCGGACATGCTGGAAGAGGCCGATCTGATCCTCGCAGCCACCCGGGACCACGTTCAGGACATGATCTCGGCCGTCCCGGATGCCGCTGAACGCACCTTCACCGTGCCGGAGCTGGGTGAGCTGCTCGCGCAGATCGACGTCGAGAGCCTGCCCCGTGATGCCAGCTCCCCTGCTGAGACGCTGAGCGCCGTCGTGACTGCCGTGGAGGCAGTTCGCAGCGACCAGGGGAGGCAGGAAAGGACGGCGGACGACGTCGTCGATCCCTATATGCTGCCCGAGGGTGTCTATGACGAGGCATTCGAGCAGATCCGCGGTCCGCTGGAAGCGCTCGGCGATCGTGTTCTCCGTGCGCGGTGAGCACCGGTAGCGCCTGGGGCACCACGTGTGCTGGCCCGACTGCTCAGAGGTCGAGCACGGCTCCGGCCGCCTCCATCGTGGGGCACCGATACCCTGAGCCGAAGAGCACCCAGTGGGCTGCCAGGCAGAAGAACTGGTGCACCGGCACTCGGGCCTTCCACCCTTCCCGCAGCGGCGCGACGGCCTCGTAGCCGTCCAGCACGGCATCGAGGTGCGGTAAGCCGAATAGGTGCAGCAGCGCGATATCGGTCTCACGGTGCCCGGCGTGGGCGGCCGGATCGATGAGCACAGCTTGCACCCCGGAGGCCTCCCCCTCGGCGGGGGTCCACAGGACGTTGCCGGCCCACAGGTCGCCGTGAATCCGGGAGGGTGATTCGTCGTCGTCGGCTGCTCCTTCGGCCAGACGATCACGCGCTGCCTCCAGCACCCGGAACTCGTCCGCGGAGGCCAGACTGCGCAGCCGGGCCAGCAGCGGGTCCAGCCGTTCCCGGGCGTGGAAATCGCCCCAGCTGGAGTGGGTTCCGGTGCCCATCTCCAGGGGCTGGTCTGCGGGCCCGAAATAGGCGGGCACGTTCTGCGGGTGATCCGGCGGTAGCTCACCGAAACGCGTCTGCGCCGCGAGCGAACGGTGAGTCCGCGCCAGCCCCGCACCGAAGGCCTCTGCGGCCGCTGCCGTCGGACGCGCCTGCTCGATGCGCTCGAGCTCCAGACCCTCGGCATCGCAGGAGAGGACCTCCACCACGCGGGCGCCGCCCTGAGGCATCGCTTCGGCGAGCCACGCAAGTCCCGCTGCTTCGACGAATACTGTGGATTCTGCGTTGACAGGGGAAGACTTGAAGAAACCCATACCGGCCAGCATCTCACGTCAGCGCAGCGGACTAGACTGAAACCCGTGACCGATTCAGCAGACACTACAGCCGCCGGGCACGGCGAGGGCATCCCCCCTGAGGCAACGCGCGAGGAGTACGATCAGCTCGTCGAGGACGTGCGGCGGCACCGCGTGGCCTACTACCAGGACGATTCTCCTCTCATCTCGGACGCCGAGTTCGACGCCCTGTACGAGCGCCTGCAGCAGATCGAGGCCAGCTACCCTGCCATCGTCACGGCCGATTCCCCGACGCAGGAGGTCGGGGGCACGGTCTCGGAGGCGTTCGCCCCGGTCAAGCACATCCAGCGGATGTACTCCCTGGAGGACGTGTTCTCCCTCGAAGAGTTCCGCGCCTGGTACGACCGGGCCCTCGCCTCGCTGGAGAGCCTCACCCCAGGCGAGCCTCCGCAGTGGCTGGTCGAGGTCAAGATCGACGGCCTGGCCATCAGCCTGCTCTATCGCCGGGGAAGGCTCGTTCGCGCGGCGACGCGCGGCGACGGCACCACCGGGGAAGACGTCACCCACAATGTGCTGACGATCAAGGACATCCCCCGGCAGCTCAGCGGCACCGGCCACCCCGAGGAGCTCGAGGTCCGCGGCGAGATCTTCATGCCGACCTCGGCCTTCCACGAGTTCAACGAGAAGCTCGCCGAGCAGGGCAAGCCGCCGCTGGCCAACCCTCGCAATGCCGCAGCCGGCTCCCTGCGGCAGAAGGATCCCGAGAAGACCGCCCAGCGGCCCCTGTCGATGTTCGTTCACGGCATCGGCTCCCGTGAGGGGCTGGATCAGCCGTCGCAGCACGGCACCTACGATCAGCTTGCCGAATGGGGCCTGCCGGTCAGCCCGTACACCCGGATCTTCACCCGGTTCGAGGAGATCCAGGGATACCTGGACGAGCACCGGGAGAAGCGCCACAGCCTGGTCCACGAGATCGACGGCGTCGTCATCAAAGTGGACTCCTTCGCGCAGCAGCGTGCGCTGGGCCATACCTCCCGAGTCCCTCGGTGGGCTGCGGCGTATAAGTACCCTCCGGAAGAGATGACGACCCGTCTGCGCGATATTGCCGTCAACGTCGGCAGGACGGGCCGAGTGACGCCCTTCGCCGTCCTCGAGCCGGTGCTGGTCGCCGGGTCCACGGTAGGGATGGCGACCTTGCACAATCAGGACGTGGTCAAGGTCAAGGGCGTGCTCATCGGCGACGACGTCATCGTCCGAAAAGCCGGCGACGTCATCCCGGAGATCGTCGGGCCGGTCGTCGCGGCCCGGGAAGGCCGCGAATCGGAGCTGCGCGAGTTCGTCTTCCCCACGCACTGCCCGGCCTGCGGGACCGAGCTGCGCCCGGCGCGCGAGGGCGATGTGGATATGCGCTGCCCGAACGCGGAGACCTGCCCTGCCCAGCTGGGCGAGCGCATCCTGCACATCGGCTCCCGCGGCGCTTTCGACATCGAAGGGCTGGGTGAGGAGGCCGCATTCGCCCTCACCGATCCGGAACGACGTCGCCCTTCACCTGATCTGATGGCCTACCAAGAAGAGCCTGCTCCGCAGACCCCCGTGCTGGGCAACGAGGCGGAATTCTTCGATCTCACCCCCGAGATGCTGAAGGACGTCCGGGTCTGGCGCGAGGAGCGAGCGAAGAGCGAACAGAGCGGCAAACGCGAGCTCACGGGCAAGTGGGAGCTTCGCCGGTACTTCTGGACCAACCCCGGCGAGGACTCCGGTTCGAAGCCGGCCGACCCGCCGAAGCCCACGGAGACGACTCGTGAGTTCTTCCGCGAAATGGAGGAGAAGAAGAGCCAGCCGCTGTGGCGGGTACTGGTCGCGTTGTCGATCCGTCATGTCGGGCCGACCGCAGCTCGCGCGCTGGCCTCGGCGTACGGCTCCCTGAGCCGCATCCGGGAAGCCTCGCAGGAGGAGCTCGCCGGCATCGACGGGGTCGGCCCGACGATCGCCGAGGCCGTGCGGACGTGGTTCGATGAGCCCTGGCACCAGCGCATCGTCGACGCCTGGCTCGCCGCCGGCGTCCGGGACCAGGACGACGTCGACGATTCGCTCCCGCGCACGCTCGAGGGCCTGACCGTGGTCGTCACCGGCTCACTGGAAGGCTACTCCCGGGACGAGTCGAAGGAAGCGATCATCATGCGCGGCGGCCGGGCGTCCGGGTCCGTGTCGAAGAAGACCGACTACGTCGTCGCCGGCGCCAATGCGGGGACCAAGCTCGATAAGGCAGAATCCTTGGGCGTTCCCGTCCTCGATGAGGACCAGTTCACCGCACTGCTGAGCTCAGGCCCGGATGCGGTGTAGAACGGCGCCGCGACGGCTTACGGTAGAACCACACGACACGAAGAGGAACGCATATGACCCCCGACGACGCGCTGCCCCACCTGCTGGACATCGCCCATGAGGCGGCAGCAGCAGGTGCCTCGGTGCTGCGCGAGCGCAGTGCCGTCTCCCCCTCAGGCCTCAGGCTGAGCAAGGAAGATTCCGGAGAGACGGAGAAGACCTCCGAGTCCGACATCGTCACCGACTTCGACAGGCGCGCCGAGCAGGCCGTGCGAAGCGTCATCCACCAGCGGCGCCCCCAGGACAGCATCAGCGGCGAGGAGTACGGCACGACCACGCCGGAGACCCCTTCGGGCTACCGCTGGTCGATCGATCCTCTCGATGGGACCACCAACTTCGTCCATGGCATCGTGTACTACGGCACCTCCGTGGGGGTCATGGATCCCGACGGTGTCTGGCAGGCCGGCGTCGTCATCGCTCCGGCCCTGGAACGCACGTGGTGGGCCAGTCGCGGGCAGGGCGCGTGGAGCTCCTCGCAGGGCTCGGAGCCGGTGCGTCTGCGCGGACCGCAGGGACCACTGACCGCAGGACTGCTGGCCACAGGCTTCGGCTATGATCCTGACCGCCGCGAGGAGCAGTCCCAGGCGGTGCTGGCCATGCTGCCGAAGTTCGGGAACCTTCGCCGGCTGGGCGCTGCCGCGCTGGACATCTGCCTCGTCGCCGATGGCACCATTCATGCCTTCGCCGAATACGGCATCTGGGAACACGATTGGGCCGCGGGCGCGCTCATCGCCGAAGAGGCCGGAGTCCCGGTGAGCCGGCCGGCGCACCCCAACAGCGCGCAGGCGCCGGATTGGTGCGTCGTCGGCGATCTGGGGATCGAGCACACGCAGCTCCGGCCGCTGCCTACGCGCCTTCAGGACACAGCTGCTGATCAGCGGTAGATCGCGACGGCAGAGCGTGAACCGAGCGCGATCTCAGGGCGATGGCAGAGCCTACGAACAGGAGACAGGCACCGACGATGAGTAAAGCCAGCCCAGCCCGGGCAGTGCCCACTATACGTGCCGCTCAGCGATCGGACTGGGACCGTATCGCCGAGCTGACGGTGCAAGCCTATGTGGGCGGCGGGTTCCTCGAAGCCGGCGACGAATACGTCGGTCACCTCGCCGATGTCCCCCGCCGCGCCGCCGAGTCCCATGTGCTGGTGGCGGAGGTGGACGGCGCCGTCGCGGCTTCTGTGGCTGTCACCGAAGCAGGCAGCGCCATGGCGGAGGTCGCGCGGGCAGGGGAGATCGAGTTCCGGATGCTCGCCGTCGCGCCGGAGTTCCAGGGCCTGGGCATCGCCCGGCGCATCGTCTGGCACATCCTGGCCGCTGCCGAGCAGCAGGAGAACGTCCA
>DXGD01000219.1 GCA_019114115.1 Candidatus Nesterenkonia stercoripullorum | reverse complement strand
GCTTGGACGCCCTGCCGCACGGCCCCTGGGGACTCTCAGCTTATCGGAGGGCGCGGCCTGCCTGCTGGCATATGTCCGTGGCGCCCGCCGAGAAGTCGGCCCCAAGGTGCTTCTCAGGGCTCTGCAGCGGCGTCACGGTGAGCGGTGCGCCCGATCGGCCCTGGTCCGCATCACGTATTCTGAAGGCATGTCCGCAGAGTTCGAGGGCCCGGTTTCTCGCCGGGACGCAGCGCCCTCGCGAGGGCCTGATTCGCACTCCTCGCAGGCTCCTGCCGGCCGTATCATCGCGCATGTCGATATGGATGCCTACTTCGTGGAAGTGGAGCTTCTCTCCCGGCCGGAACTGCGCGGCCGCAAGCTCATCGTCGCCCAGGACTCCCATCGATCCGTGGTGCTTTCGGCGTCGTACCAGGCACGCCGGGACGGCGTCGGCTCAGCCATGCCGCTCTCCCGGGCTAGGCAGCTCAGTCCGGATTCGCTCGTCCTGCCTCCCCATCAGCACCGGTACCGGGAGATTTCACAGCAGATCATGGCCTATTTCGGGGCTATCACCGATACCGTCGAACAGCTCAGCGTCGATGAGGCCTTCTTGGACATCACCGGCGCACGACGGCGCTTGGGCCCGCCGGAGGCCATCGGCGAGCTCATCCGCAGCCAGATTCGCGAACAGTTCGGATTGCCCTGCACTGTGGGCATCGCGGACCGAAAGTTCATTGCCAAGATCGCCTCCACTCGCGCGAAGCCGGACGGAATGCTCGTGGTGCCACCAGCCCAGCGGACGGCATTCCTGCACAGCCTCCCCGTGAGCGCGCTCTGGGGCGTCGGGCGCAAGACAGAGCAGAGCCTGCATGCCATGGGCATTCGCTCGGTCCGGCAGCTGGCCGAATCACCTCCGGAAGTGCTGCACCGTCGTCTAGGTGCCATCGGCGACCACCTCTACCGTCTCTCCTGGGGCGACGACGAGCGTGGGGTGCAGACGGAACGGGAAGAGAAGAGCATCGGTGCCGAAGAGACGTTCAGCCGGGATATCGAGACGGCGGCGGAGCTGCGCAGCGAACTGCTCCGGCTGAGCCACCGCGTCGCAGCCCGTCTGCGCGCATCGGGTCTCTCGGCCGGAGGCCTCGCGATCAAGCTGCGCTACCGCGACTTCGAGACGCTGAGCAGGTCCAGCACGTTGCGCCACGCCACTCAATCAGCGCTGGCCATCCACGCGCAGGCGATGGCGATGCTGGATCGGCTGGGGCCGATGGAGCAGCCAGTTCGCCTCCTCGGGGTCAGGGCTGAGCGGCTGAACGACTCAGGTGGCTCGCTGCAGCTGAGCTTCGACCGGCAGGAGGGAAACTGGGCCGACGCCGAGACCGCGCTGGACGAAGTCTCCAGGCGGTTTCCGCAGGCTCAGGTAGCCCCGGCCTCGCTCCTGCGGAAAGAGCCGCCCTCCGGCTACGAGGAGTCATAGCCGCCTGAGCTTATACCACACCCATAGTGGGAAGAGTCACAGCCGTGTCACAGGGTATTTCAAGGGTAGGTGCGTAGCTTGAGAAACAGGTAGACTGGTGTTTCAGGTTCCGGCCTGAAACCTGGCACCTGGTGCCTGAGTACATGGCACATGGCCTCCACCCCTGGCCGCATACCGCGAGGAGCTTAGCGATGCCACTATCAGAGCGTGAGCAGAGAATGCTGAGTGAGCTGGAGAGCCAGCTCCAATCAGAGGATCCCACTTTCGCCAGCTCGATGCAGGAAGCACCTTCTGGTGCCCTGAATGTGCGGAATCTGGTGCTCGGGCTGCTCGTGGCAGTCGCAGGGGTCGGCGTGCTGGTGGCGGGGATCTACGTGCAGTGGATACCCGTCGGCGTCCTTGGCTTCCTCATCATGGGTGGCGGCGTCTACTTCGCCACTACCGGCGGTTCCCGCGGCGGATCGTCAGGTGGAGGCTCCGGCGGCAACGGGGGAGGCGGTGGCGGAAATGGACCACGCTCCTCAGCCCCAAGCCCCTCGGGAAGCTTCATGGGCGGCCTCGAGCAGCGCTGGGAAGAGCGCCGTCAGCAAGGCTGAGAAAATCGGCTGACTCTTCGCACCACAGGGTCCTCACAGGCCTACAGACATACTTCTGACGATAGGCGCGCCACACATGTGTGGCGCGCCTATCGTCGTCCTCGTGAACTCTGCCGGGTGAGATGTCATCGGGTCTGGATGCGCCAATGACGGTCGGTGTGGAGGTTCACGCCCCGCTCCGCATCATCGTCCAGCCCCCACTTCGCCCCCTCTCCACTGCACCCCTGGCTCGGCACCCTCCTTTGCGCACCCCCACTCGGCGCCCTGCACTTCCCGCCACCGCCTGAGGGCGGGTTGCCGAAGGTGTCCCCACTTCCCACCACCGGCCGAGAGTGGGATGCCGAAGGTGTCCCCACTTCCCACCACTGGCCGTCCTCTGCTGCTTCAGAGCCGCCTGCAGCACGTGAAATGCCCTTCCTCTCGGGGGCCCCTGAGGGGTTCGCGGAAAATCTCCTCCCCGGCACACCACTGCGCTCCTCCGTGTAAAAGCCCTTGTCAGAGCGCTTTCTCAGAGTTGTTGGCAGGCACGTTCGTCAGTGTGGGTGAAATTCTGGCTTGAATGTGGGGGAGAGTGGGGTAAAGTGGAGGACATCGGAGGAACGGGGTTGAATGAGACGCCGACGGGATGTCACCGCCCGGCGGAAGTCGAGTTCGTACTACAGCGGGGTGCTGTGGTTCCCGTGGCGTGAATCGAACATGTGAGGCGGTGGTGCGATGTTCCTCGGCACCTACACGCCCCGCTTGGACGAGAAGGGCCGGCTGATCCTTCCCGCGAAGTTCCGTGAGGACCTTGCCAATGGCGTAGTCCTCACTCGCGGGCAGGAACGTTGCATATATGTCTTCGGTGCTCGGGAGTTCGAGAGCGTGCACCAGCAGATGCGACAGGCTCCTCTGACATCTCGGCAGGCTCGGGATTACATTCGCGTGTTCCTCTCAGGGGCATCGGATGAGATTCCGGACAAGCAGGGACGGGTGACCATTCCGGCGAATCTACGCGAGTATGCGGGTCTCGACCGGGATGTGACAGTGATCGGCGCGGGAGACCGGGCGGAGATCTGGGACACCGAGGCGTGGAACAGCTACTTGGTGGAGAAGGAATCGGAGTTCTCCTCGACTGACGAGGAAGCAATCCCCGGGCTCTTCTGAATAGGCAAGCAGGCAACGGAGATCCTTGGATGAGTTCTCCTTCCGCCCGAAACGGCACCTGACATCACTTCCCCGATGTCAGGCGGCGTGAGGCGCGGACGGGGAACTGGTTCAAGGGTTTTCCTCATTTCGGGAGTTCATCAGTGGCGCAGAGAGCACCTCAGGACCGGCACGTTCCGGTCATGCTTGAGCGTTGCACCTCTGTGATGATGCAGTGCCTCGGGCCTGTAGCCGAGGACGGCGGGACTCCTGTCGTCATCGATGCGACATTGGGCCTGGGTGGTCATTCGCAGGCTCTGCTCGAAGCCACAGCAGCGTCGGGCTCACCCGTCGTGCAGCAGGCGCAGATCATCGGCATCGACCGTGACCCTCAGGCACTGGAGGCTGCCAGCCAGCGGCTGGCTCCCTTCGCATCGCGTTTCACCGCAGTGCGCGCTGTCTACCACGAGATCCCTCAGATCTCGCAGCAGTACGTCGGTGCAGGAAGCGTGCTGGCGGGAGTGCTCTTCGACCTCGGCGTCTCGTCCTTGCAGCTCGATGAGAAAGAGCGCGGCTTCGCCTATTCCTACGATGCCCCGCTGGACATGCGCATGGACTCGGCAGAGGACTCAGCTGATGAGACAGCGGCAGAGCTGCTGGAGCGCATCGATGAGCAGGAGCTGCGCCGGGTTCTGCGCGAATATGGTGAGGAGCGCTTCGCCAGCCGCATCGCGCGCTCCATCATGGCTCGTCAGCAGCAGGCCCCGATCACGACGACGGCGGAGCTCGCTGAGCTGGTCGATGCCGCGGTGCCCGCTGCGGCAAAGCGCACGGGCGGCCACCCCGCGAAGCGGACGTTCCAAGCTCTGCGCATCGCGGTCAATCGCGAACTTGACGTGCTGCGCGAGGCAGTGCCTGCCGCGATGGACGAGCTCGCCATCGGCGGTCGCGTGGTGGCGATGAGCTATCACTCCCTGGAGGACCGCATCGTGAAGCAGGCTTTTGCCGCGCGCACGAATTCCTCCGCACCTGCCGGCCTGCCGGTGGAGCTCGAACAGCACAAAGCGACGTTCAGGCCGGTGATCCGGGGCGTGGAAGTGGCCGATGAAGAAGAAGTCAGCCTGAACCCGCGCGCCTCATCGGCCAAACTCCGTTCAGTTGAGAAGATCAGGTCAACAGCGAGGAGCACAGCATGAGCGCACAGGCCTCTGTCGACGTCAAGAGCAACGTCGCCCCAGGCTTTACCGGAGCAGAGACCCAGCCTTCGGCTCCGGCTGCTTCGCCTTCGCCTTCGCTGCTTGCGCTTCCCAAGCTCAAAGGGAAACACCGCGGGCTGCTGCCGGCGATCATCGGCCTGCTCACCATCGCGCTGGGTGCTGTCCTGGCGATCAACATCCACCTGGGAAACTCCCAGTACGACCTGGTCCAGCTGCAGAACGACCGTGAGGCC
>DXGD01000218.1 GCA_019114115.1 Candidatus Nesterenkonia stercoripullorum | reverse complement strand
CTCGGTCGGACCGCGGGATTCCTCGGCCGCCGCGGAGGCGCTCAGCTGCTCAGCATAAGCCCGCAGCGAGTGCGCAGAGTCGCAGCTGATGGCCAGCAGTCGCGCGCCCACCTGCGCGAACTCGCAGCGTCGCACAGCGATCTCACGCAGCTCGGAACCGCACACCGGGCTGAACGCGTACGGGTAGAAGAGCAGCAGCGCCGGACGTCCGGCCAGATCGGCGTCGGTGATCTCCTCACCGTGCTGGGAGCGGCCGCGGAACCGCGGCAGGTGTGCGCCCTGCCCGATCACCTCTGCAATTACTTCCGCGAGACGAGCTTCGTCGCCGCCCAGTGCGCACAGACCCCCGCCGACGACGTGACATGCAGGCCCGAGTTCGGGGCCGCGTCCTGGATCTCGACCGGTGCCACGTATCCGTCCCGCCCGGAGCGCGGGGTCAGCAGCCAGACGACGCCGCCCTCATCCAATGTGGTGAGGGAATCCACGAGCACGTCGGTGAGATCGTCGTCGCCGGCCCGGAACCACAGGAGCACGGCGTCGACCACCTCCTGGTCGTCTTCGTCGATCAGCTCTTCATCCAGAAGCGCTTCCAGGGCATCACGAAAATCGTCGTCGACATCATCATCCACTCCGATCTCCTGGACGAGGAAACCTTTCGTGAATCCCAGCTCTTCCAACAAGCCGGCGCGATTCACGACATTTCCCTCCGCCTCACGAACGAACCCCCCGCTCGCGCTCAATGGGTTCTGCGGCGCTGACGCCTGAGTCACCGAAACGGTCCTTCCTCTTCATGGCTACGGCCCTCATCGGGACGGCCATGACATGGTCTCTGAATGCCGAACACTTTCCTGCAGACTCCCGCGGCACCCCACGTGCACGCGCCACGCGCGTCTCCATAGGACCACGTTACGCGGCTCAAGGTGGTGCGGAAAAGTGTGACGGCGATTTCACAGGTAGAATAACCGACACATGCGACCCAACCCGATGTCGTATGGTGGAACTTAGTTTCCATTGCGGACCTCGCACACGCCGGTTGTCCGCAGTGGAAACATCCCGTCGCCTAACCTGGAGAAGAGGTACCCCGTGAGCGCTGGCGAAGAAAATTCCCATATCCGCAGCGGACTGACCAACCAGCTTCCGGACCGCGATCCTGAGGAGACTCAGGAATGGCTGGATTCCTTTGACGAGCTGGTTGAAGCTCACGGCACAGAACGTGCCGAGTACATCATCAGAACACTGCTGCAGCGGGCGGGGGGCAAGTCCATCGGCGTGCCGATGGTGACCACCACGGACTACGTCAACACGATCCCGGTCGATCAGGAACCTGATTTCCCCGGGGACGAGAGCCTCGAGCGTCAGTACCGCCGCCTGATTCGCTGGAATGCCGCCGTGATGGTCCACCGTGCGCAGCGCGCGGAGATCTCCGTGGGCGGTCACATCTCTTCCTACGCGGGTGTGGCCACGCTGTATGAGATCGGCTACAACCATTTCTTCCGCGGTCCGGACCACGCCGGCGGTGGCGATCAGATCTTCTTCCAGGGCCATTCCTCGCCGGGCAACTACGCCCGCGCCTACTTGGAAGGGCGCCTCTCGGAGGACAATCTCGACGGGTTCCGTCAGGAGGTCTCCAAGGCTCCCGATGGCCTGAGCTCCTATCCGCACCCCCGGCTCATGCCTGACTTCTGGCAATTCCCGACGGTGTCGATGGGCATCGGCCCGATGAATGCCATCTATCAGGCGCAGTTCAACCGCTACCTGCACAACCGAGGCATCAAGGACACCTCGGACCAGAACGTGTGGGCCTTCCTCGGCGACGGCGAGATGGATGAGCCCGAATCGCGTGGTCTGCTGCAGCTGGCCGCCAACGAGAACCTGGACAACCTCACCTTCGTGGTCAACTGCAACCTGCAGCGCCTCGACGGCCCGGTGCGCGGCAACGGCAAGATCGTCCAAGAGCTCGAGGCCTTCTTCCGCGGCGCGGGCTGGAACGTCATCAAGGTCCTCTGGGGCCGCGAATGGGATGAGCTGCTGGAGAAGGACGACGACGGCGAACTCGTCCGCATCATGAACGAGACGCTCGACGGCGACTACCAGACCTACAAGGCCGAATCCGGCGCCTTCGTCCGCGAGCACTTCTTCGGCCGCGCGGCCAAGACCAAGGACATGGTCGCCGATATGGACGACCAGCAGATCTGGAACCTCAAGCGCGGCGGGCACGACTACCAGAAGGTGTACTCGGCCTACCAGGCGGCCACTGAGTTCAAGGGCAAGCCGACGGTCATCCTCGCGCAGACGGTCAAGGGCTACGGCCTGGGCCCCAGCTTCGAGGGCCGCAACGCAACCCACCAGATGAAGAAGCTCACCGTGGAAGACATGAAGCGCTTCCGCGATACTCTGCGCATCCCGGTCAGCGATGAGCAGATCGAGTCGGATGTCTACAACGTGCCCTACTACCACCCCGGCGACGACGCCCCCGAGATGAAGTACATGCGGGAGCGCAGGGACCAGCTGGGTGGGTCCATCCCCCGCCGCTTGGAGGACGCGGAACCACTCGAGCTTCCCGGTGAGAAGGCCTACGCTCAGGCGAAGAAGGGCTCCGGGAAGCAGAAGGCCGCCACGACGATGGCCTTCGTCCGCCAGCTCAAGGACCTGATGCGGGACAAGAACATCGGCAAGCGCATCGTGCCGATCGTCCCGGATGAGTCCCGCACCTTCGGCATGGACTCGTTCTTCCCGACGGCGAAGATCTACAACCCCAAGGGCATGAACTACCTATCGGTGGACCGGGAGCTCATGCTCGCCTACAAGGAGTCCGAGCAGGGGCAGCTGCTGCATCCGGGCATCAATGAGGCCGGCGCCACTGCCGCCTTCACGGCAGCAGGCACGTCCTACTCGACGCACGGCGAGCCGATGATCCCGTTCTACGTGTTCTACTCGATGTTCGGCTTCCAGCGCACAGGTGACTCCTTCTGGGCCGCGGCCGACCAGCTGACCCGCGGCTTCATCATCGGAGCCACGGCTGGTCGCACGACGCTGGCCGGCGAGGGCCTGCAGCACCTCGATGGGCACTCCCCGCTGCTGGCCGCGACGAACCCTGCGGTGAAGCACTTCGACCCGGCCTTCGGCTACGAGATCGCCTACATCCTGGAGAACGGCCTCTACGAGATGTACGGCGATCACGACGGCGATCACAACATCATGTACTACCTCACCGTGTACAACGAGCC
>DXGD01000217.1 GCA_019114115.1 Candidatus Nesterenkonia stercoripullorum | reverse complement strand
TCCCTGGTGCGATGTTCCGGCTCGGCACGAAGACTCCCGGGGGTGAGGATTTCGACCTGCATCGGGGCGACTACGCTCCTGACGAGCGAGCCATCGAGGCGGGCACGGCTGTCATGCTCTCGATCGCGCTGCGGGTGCTGGCTGAGCACCATGCGGAAGGCTCCCTGTCCGCGGACGCTGATTCCCCACACTGATTCTCTACACTGACCCTTCACGAGGCCCAGATGCGACTTCTGCTCTGCGAGGACGACGACCAGCTGGCCCGGGGGCTGACCCGGGCCCTGCGGCGTGCCGGGCACGAGGTCATCCGGGTCATCAGCATCGCCGACGCGCTGGAGCGCCTGCGTGATCAGGGGCTGCCGGATATGGCCCTGGTCGATCTCACGCTTCCCGACGGTCACGGCAGCCAGGTGGTGACCCGCCTGCGGGAACATGCAGAGGTCGGGATCATCATCATCACCGCTCGGGGCGACGAGCAGTCACGAGTCCTGGGGCTCAGGGCCGGAGCCGATGACTACGTGGTGAAACCGTTCGGGCTGGCCGAATTGATGGCGCGCGTGGACGCCGTCGGACGGCGCACCCGCCCGCTGCGGGACCAGCGGCCCAGTGAGGAGCTGCACCTGGGAGCGACGGTCTTCGACGTGGCGGCACGCACTCTGAGACGCACAGTGGGTGGCACTGTGCGTCACACTGTGGATGGCGCCCTGGTGGGCGCGACGGACCCGCCAGGCAGCGGTGAGGCGCAGGATCCGATCCGGCTCACCCGCAAGGAGTCAGCTGTGCTGGCGATGATCGCCGCCCGCCCGGGAACAGTGGTCGCACGCTCCAGCATGCTCGAAGCGATATGGCCCGATGGGCCGGAGAGGGCATCCCGCTCCCTCGACACTCATATCGGCTCGCTGCGCACGAAGCTGCCCCCGGAGGTGGCGATCGAGACGGTCTACGGCACGGGCTACCGGCTCGTGGTCGCGGAAGAGCCGGGCGCGTGAGATGACGGTCCACGTGAGACGGCGGCACCTATGAGACGGCGCTTCTTCGTCGCGACAGTCCCCTTGGTCATGCTGCTCATCGCCGCCGTCGTCATACCCGCGGCGATCTTCCTGGCCCAGCGGCACACCTCGGCCCTGCTCAACGACCGTCTGCTCGATGCGGCCCGCTTCGTCTCTCTGATCGAGAGCGCCGAGGGGGAGGACGACGAGCGGCTCGCCGCTGAGCTCGACAACTACGCCGAGCTCTATTCCTCACGCATCTGGCTCATCGGCCGTGATTCCGAGGAGATCCACGTGGCTGGGGACGACGCCGACGCCGGGCCGCCCGACGAGGCGCTGGCCATGCTGGATCTGGCGATGTCCGGGGATCAGCCGACGAGCGAGCGCACTGTGACGCCATTCGGGCCGGAGACACTGACCCTGGTCACTCCTGTGGGCCATGATTCCCAGGTCAGCGCCGCGCTGATCATGGAATTCCCGACCGACTCCGCACAGCAGAGAGTCCTGTACGGGTGGGGGGTCGTCGGGCTCGCCGCCGCCGTCCCGGCAGCCGCCCTCTGCGCGGCGACATGGCCGATCGCCGGCTGGGTGCTGCGACCGCTGCGACGTCTGGCCAGCTCCATCGACAGAGTGCGCCGCGGCGAGATGGACGTGGAAGTGGAGATCGACTCCGGGCCGCCGGAGCTGCGCGGGGTGGCCGAGTCCTTCAACGAGATGAGCCGGACCGTCGTCTCCACTCTCGAGCGTCAGCAGCAGTTCGTCGCCGACGCTTCCCACCAGCTGCGCAATCCCCTGGCGGCACTTCACGTCGGCCTGGAGAATCTGGAAGCCGATCTCGAGCCGGGTGAGGAGGCGCAGGAATCCTACGACGAAGCGATGCAGACAGTGCTCAGGATGGAGGCCCTCGTCGATGACCTCCTCCAAGCCAGTTCATTGCCCGCAGCCCAGCAGGACCCGTTGAGCTGCCGCATGCAGGACCTGCGGGAGACGAGCTGGCAAGCGCTCGCCGCAAGCTACGGAGGAAGAGTCGATGTCGTCCTGGATCCCGCCACAGTAGCGCAGCCCACCGGCGGGCTGGAGACGCTGGTGGAGGAGCTCCTCGACAACGCCTTCCGACTGGGCCGCGCTGAGTCTGTGCTGGTCAGAGGCGTGCGCCAGGAGGAAGCCGACACCTACCGCCTGACTGTCGACGACGACGGCCGCGGACTGGCCCAGGACGAGCTTCACCTTCCCGGAACCCGGTTCTGGCGTTCCACCCAGAACCAGAACCTCCCCGGCAGCGGGCTCGGGCTGAGCATCCTGAAACAAGGAGTCGCCGACGCCGGTGGTGCGCTCAGCGTCAGCTCTTCCGCCCGCGGCGGGCTGCTGATCACTGTTGAGGTGCCGCTGCACTAGGGGCGGGTAGCGGGCTCCCGCTCAGAGCTCCCGTTCGGGCTCCTGCTCTGGCTCCCGCTCAAGACCCCGGTTCAGAGCTTGTGCTCGCGGAACCAGCGCTCGGCCCCCGGATGAAGCGGGATGGGGACCGTGGCGGACCCGGTCCGGTCATTGATCGATCCGGCGCCGGGGTGGGCCTGTGAGAGCTCGCGCGTGTTCTCGAAGATCAGCCCGGTGAGGTCGGCGGCGAGCTCCTCGTCCAGGGCCGGATCCGCGAGCAGCAGAGTCGGCACGGCCAGCGTGCGAGCGGAGCCGAGGCCCGGGTACATCGAGGCGGGAATGTCCACCGGCAGGTAGTGCATCGGCCGTGTCCGGACGACGTCGTCGACTGTCCGCCCCAGCGGAAGCAGCGTGTACTGCTCCCGGTCTTCGGCATTGAGCAGCGCCGGCATCGGCATCCCCGTGAGGCTGACGACGGCGTCCACCTCTCCCCGAGCCAGCTCCTCCATCGATGCCGTCTGGGAGAAGTCGCGGATGGTGGGGGCGATGCCCGCGTCCTCGAAGATCACCTGGGCCATATACCGCGTCCCCGAAAGCGGCTGGCCGCAGGCGATCACGCGGCCGTCCAGGTCTTCGAGACCGTCGATCTCAGCCGATTTCGGCACGATGACGTGGAAGATCGATTCGAAGAGCCGGCCCAGCGCTTTCGCCGGGGTCTCCTCCGTCTGGGCGACGTCGATGTTGGCGAGCATGAGGTCCACCTCACCCTCGTCCATGAGCAGGATGTTCTCCCACGCCGCATCGGTGTAGCGAATGTCGATGCCGATATCCGGGCGCTCCCTGTGCACCAGATCGGCAATCGCGTGCCCTATCTCGCGGTAGACGGCGCCTTCGGGCCCGGTGGCCAGGCCGAGCCGCGTGCGCACCTCACCACCGTTGCCCGTTCCGCAGCTGGTGAGCAACCCCAGGGCAGCGCCGAGCGAAAGGATCTGCCGTCGGGAAAGCGGAGGAGTCGTCATAGCTGCCTATGAGTATGTCAGGGAAATGTCAGAAAACAGGTCAATCCGTGGACGGGGCCTGTGGCCTGGAGGGAGGCTTTCGTCAGGCCATTTGTGAGGGGCGTCACTGTAGGGCGCGGCAGCTCCGCACGTCCCGACCTCAGATGGCGCTCGCCCAATCACGCAGGCCCCGACAGGGGCACTGCTCACACGACGAAGGGGAAGTCATGTCTCGGAACGGGAGAAAGCCGGACGATGTCGCCGGCACCCACGCGATGAGCGCACAGGACGGTCAGGACTCGAAGGGGAAGACTCCCTACAAGAAGAAGCCGTTGTGGAAGCAGCTCTACTTCTGGGTGCTGCTGGGCATCGCCTCGGGCATCGTCTTCGGCCTGACCGTCCCGGACGTCGCGGCTCAGATGCAGTGGCTGGCCACGATGTTCATCAATCTGGTCAAGGTCGTCATCGCCCCGACGATCTTCGCCACTGTCGTGGTGGGCATCGCCGGCCTGGGCAATCTCGCCAAAGCCGGCGGACTCGCCCTGCGCACGGTGATCTACTTCAATGTCACCACAGTCATCGCCCTGGGTATCGGGCTGGTCGTCATCAACCTGCTGGGCCCAGGGATGGGCCTGAACTACGACGTCGCGAGCTTTGACGGCTCCGCCGCCGATGACACGCTGGCCTCGGCCGAGGAGGCCTCAGGGGAGGGCCTGTCAGGATTCCTCCTCTCGCTGATCCCCACGAGCTTCGTCTCGGCATTCACCGACGGGAATCTGCTGCAGGTCCTTCTGCTGGCAGTGCTGGTCGCGGTGGCGATCACGATGCTCGGACAGCGCGGCCAGAAGATCGTCCAGGCACTGGACTCCATCGCCAAAGTGATGTTCGGCGTGATCAAGCAGGTCATGTGGGTCGCCCCGCTGGGTGCTTTCGGCGGTATCGCCTTCACCGTGGGAGAGCACGGCTCGGCCATCCTGGGCAACC
>DXGD01000216.1 GCA_019114115.1 Candidatus Nesterenkonia stercoripullorum | reverse complement strand
CGCCGGAGGCACTCGAGCTCGAACAGCTCTCACCGTGGTGGCACGATCGCGCGCTGCTGCTGCCGATCACCTCTGGTGTCTTGTGGGTGCTGGGGCTCTTGACGGGATGGGCAGGACTCAATACAGCCGGTCTCGCGGCCCACGTTCTCGCCCTGCTGGCCGGGGCCTGGACGTTCGTCCCCGGCACTCTGCGTCGCCTAGTGCAGGGCCGTGGACGCGGTCGGCTTGGCGTCGGCCTGCTGATGACCATTGCCGCGCTCGGTGCGGTGCTGTTAGGGCACTTCGGTGAAGCCGCGGCCTTGGCGTTCTTGTTCTCTCTGGCGGAGGCGTTGGAGGACCGGTCGATGGATCGCGCGAAGCAAGGCCTGCGGGCGCTGCTTGCCCTCATCCCCGAGACTGCCCGCGTTTCACGTCCGGGCGGGCCGCAGACCATCGCGGCCGGAGAGGTCCGCACCGAGGACGTGCTCCTGCTCGGTGCGGGCGACAAGGTTGCCACGGACGGTGTGATCCTCTCTGGGCGCTCCTGGATGAATACTTCGGCGATCACCGGCGAGTCCATACCGGTCGAGGTCGGCCCCGGAGACGAGGTGCATGCGGGCTCCGTCAACGGCTCGGGCTCGCTAGCGCTACGCGCTACTGCTGATGGTCGGGACAATTCACTGACCCAGATCGTGCGCTTGGTCGAGCAGGCCCATGCCGCCAAGGGTGAACGTGCCCGCCTCGCTGATCGCATTGCCCGTCCCCTCGTCCCGGTGGTGCTGATCGTCGCCGCACTGGTCGCACTCATTGGCGTCCTCACCGGAGACCCGGCAACTTGGACCGAGCGCGCCCTGGTGGTGCTCGTCGCCGCGTCGCCCTGCGCGTTAGCCATCGCTGTGCCGGTGACGGTCATCTCTTCGATCGGCTCCGCGAGCAAGCTCGGCGTGGTCATCAAGTCCGGCGCCGCCTTCGAACAGCTGGGGGCGATCCGCACTGTGGCTCTGGACAAGACCGGGACGCTCACCCGTAACGAACCCCGCGTCGTGGACGTCGCCACAAGTGAAGGCCGCAGCCGCGAGGAGGTCCTCGCGGCGGCCGCTGCTCTCGAGTCCGCCAGCGCCCATCCCCTCGCCGCCGCAGTCCTCGCCGCAACGGATGCCGCGGTGGACGCTGACGACGTCCAGGAAGTCCCCGGATACGGCATCACCGGAAGCATCCATGGCCGGGTGATCCGCGTGGGAAGTCCCCGCTGGATCTCCCCTGGCCAATTCGGGAACCGCACCCACGAGATGGCATCGCGTGGCATGAGCGTCGTCATGGTCGAGGAGGACAGCCATGTGATCGGCGCTGTCGGCATCCGCGACGAGCTGCGTCCCGAGGCGGCCGCGACGGTGGCTGCATTGCATGCCCAAGGCATCCGCACCGTCATGCTTACCGGCGACAACGCCCTGACCGCCCACGCAATCGCGGCAGAGGCCGGCATCGAGGAAGTCCATGCCGAGCAGCTGCCCGCTGACAAGGCCGCCTACGTCCGTCGCCTCTCGGAGCAGGCTCCGACCGCGATGATCGGAGACGGCATCAACGACGCGCCGGCCCTCGCGTCAGCGACGGTGGGCATCGCGATGGGAGCGACCGGCACGGCAGCAGCAGTCGAGTCGGCCGACGTCGCCTTCACCGGCACTGATCTGCGGCAGATCCCTGCCGCATTGGCTCATGCTCGCCGGGGTCACCGCATCATGACTGGGAACATCGTCCTCGCGCTGGCGATCATCGTGGTGCTGTTCCCACTAGCACTGTTCGGGGTGCTGGGTCTGGCCGCGGTGGTGCTCGTGCACGAGGTCGCCGAGGTCGTGGTGATCGCCAATGGCATGCGGGCCGCACGCACTCCAGGGGTAGGCGCGCAGGAGCCGTCCAGTCCGGTCGGGCAGGATCTGCGTGAGACGTCAACTGTCGGAAGGCCCGTTGCATGAGCAGGAGCACGAAATTCACTCTCGGACTGATCGCAGTGGCTGCGCTGGTCCTCGCCGGGTTCATCATCTTCCTCGACCCCGATGAGCAGGAATCGGCGCCGGCCGAGGACACGGGATCCGCGTCGGCCCAGCTCGTGCGAGAAGACAGTCCCCGGCTGTCCGAAGGTGGCGATGCCGTCTTCGTGGAGTACCTGGACTTCGAATGTGAGGCGTGTCTGTCCCTGTACCCCACGATCGAGGAGATTCGCGCCGAGTACGGCGACCGCGTGACCTTTGTGGTGCGGTACCTGCCGTTGCACGGAAATTCTGTCGAAGCCGCCAAGGCGGCTGAGGCCGCCGGAGAGCAGGGCGAGTTCGAAGCCATGTACAAGGCGCTGTTCGAGAATTCCGCCGAGTGGAGTCACCAGGAGACCTCGCAGCGGGAGGCGTTCTTCGGGTACGCCGAGGAGCTCGGGCTCGACATGGAACGCTTCGAGCAAGTCTATGACGATCCGGCCACCCTCGAACGCATCGAGCAGAGTGCTGCCGACGCGGAGGCGCTCGGCGTGACCAGCACTCCCACCTTCTTCGTCGACGGGGAGCGCCTGGAGCCCACCCGCGTCGAGGACCTCACGGATCCTCTCGATGCCGCACTCGACGGCTGACGGCCCGGCCGCCGGGCTGCCTCGGGAGTCGAGGGCGCCACGCGGCCTGGGGATGCTCTTCGCCGTCACCGGGGCTATCGGCCTGGTCATGGCCGTCGTGCTGCTGGTCGAGAAGATCGCTCTGATCGAGGACCCCAGCTACGTCCCCTCGTGCAGCCTCAATCCAGTGCTCTCCTGCGGCTCCGTGATGGACACCCCGCAGGCCTCAGCTTTCGGCATCCCGAACCCGATCCTCGGCATCGCCGGCTTCGCGGCCGTTCTCGCCCTCGGATTCGCGTTCCTCGCCGGCGCCCGTGTGGCGCGCTGGATGAGTGTGCTCATCCAGGCAGGCGTGACCTTTGCGGTGCTCTTCGTGCAGTGGCTGATCGGGCAGAGCCTGTACGAGATCGGGGCACTGTGCCCCTACTGCATGGTCGTGTGGGCAGTGACCATCCCGCTGTTCTGGTTCACCACGATTCACCATCTCCGCGCTCTGGCAGACAGCTCCACCCCGGCCATTCGCCGGGGTGCCCGTCTCGTAATCGAGTTCCGCATCCCGATGCTTGTGGCCTGGTACCTCGTGATCCTGGCACTCATCGCCGTGAGGTTCTGGGACTACTGGTCCACGCTGTTCTAGACACGGAAGAACCCGCATCC
>DXGD01000018.1 GCA_019114115.1 Candidatus Nesterenkonia stercoripullorum | reverse complement strand
GTGCCCGCATAGGAGAGCCGGCCCGCGTCGCTGAGCTCGACAGTCCCTCCGACTGCAGTCTGGTACCTCCCCGGTGCCGCGCCCGCCAGCTCCACCGAGTCCGAGACGAGCACGGCCCGGTCACCCCCGAGACAGCGCAGCATGACGCGCAGCGTATCCGCCGGGAGGTGGTGCCCGTCGGCGATAAGTCCGCAGGTCAGACGGTCATCGGCCAGCTGAGTCCACAGTGCGTTGGGGTGCCGGGGCAGCTCGGCGAAGATCCCGTTGCCCAGGTGCGTGGACAGCGTCGCACCGGCATCCACGGCAGCCAGGATCTGCTCCGGTCCGGCGTGGGTGTGGCCCAGTGAGACGGCGACGCCGCCGGCGACGATCCGGCTGATCTCGATGGCCGAGCGCTCCCAGTGCGGTGAGACCGTCACGTACCCCACCGGTCCTGCTTCGGCCCAGCGCGCGACCTCAGCGGCATCGACTGGCCTGATGTGCCGAGGATCGTGGACGCCGCGCGGGCCGTCGAGCGCTGAGAGGAACGGCCCTTCCACATGGGCGAACGGCACCGCGGCGTCGACGTCGGGGTGTTTCGCCTTCGCCTTCGCCACCAACGCCAGCGACCGGCAGATCATCTCCTCCGATGCCGTGATCACCGTCGGAATCCAGGTGGTGATCCCCTCGCTGGCGAGCCGCTGCGTGATGGCGACGATGCCCTCCACGCTGGTGGCCTCGCCATTGACGTCGAATCCGCCGTAGCCGTTGACCTGGAGATCGATGAGCCCGGGCGCAAGATACGGCGCTTCATCGGCGAGCTCGCCCGCCGGGCACCTCTCGATGCGGTCGATCATGCCGGCACGCAGGTGCAGCCGGAGGCCACCTCCGCTGGCGGGGTCTCGGCCTGCGATGACCTCGGGGGCGGTCTCCGTGATGTGCTCATGGGCGGCCTCAGCAGTGGCTCCAGCAGTGGCCTCCGGTATGGCCGCAGGAGCGGTGGTGGGAGCGGACGTGGGATTGACCGATTCGTCACGCGTCACAGCGACTTCACCCGCCCCCTGAATCGGGAGAGGAACCGGGAGTTCGCCTCGTCCCCGCCGGGGGCGTTCCCCGACCTCCACAGCGGGACATCCGCGCCGCGCCCGACCAGTTCCTCCACCGTCTGCAGCACCAGCCAGTTCATGATGTACGCGTTGGCGAACGTCGAGACGGCGCCTGTCTTCTCCAGCGCACCGTCGATCTCCATCACCGCATCGCCGATCGGCACTTTCGTGTCGAGATGGTGATCGACGACGTCGTGCACGTTGAGCTGCGAGGGATGCCGCGCCGGATGGTCCGGGGCGGTCTGCTGGGCGTGGCTGCGGGAGGAGACGCCGATCGTCGTGACTCCGCGCTCTCGCGCGATCAGCGCAGCATCGATCAGCGCGCTGTTGATGCCGTAAGCGTTGACGAGGACGAGAAGGTCATCGGGTCCCAGCCTGGCGTTGTCGATGACGACCCGGCCGTAGCCGGGGGTCCGTTCCATCGCCATCGAGCGCAGCGCGCCCGAGGAGAGCAGCGTCCCCTCATCGAGGATAGCCGAGACGTGCATCAGCCCTCCCGCGCGGAAGAACACCTCTTGGCTGGCCAGATTCGAGTGACCGCCAGGCCCGTAGACGTGCACGAGCCTGTCCTGCTGGATCTGGTCGGCCAGCATGATGGCAGCATGCGCCACCGACTCCGATTCTTCATCCAGGATGCGCTGCATCACGCCGCTCACCGCGTGCAGATAGCTCTCTCCCAGTGTCATCGCTGCGCTCCTTGGGTCAGCACCGCCATGTCCGGGGCGGAGTCCGTGTCCACGTAGAGGTGGGCGTCCTCGTGCAAGTGCAGTGCGGTGCCTGGCATCTCCGGGGTGATATCCCGGGTGAGCGTCTGCAGAACGGCGTCGGCCTTCTCGGCCCCCGGCACGGAGCAGACGATGTGCTCAGCGTTGAGCAGCCGCGGGATGGTGACGGTGATGGCACGGCTCGGCACCGCATCGACGCTCGGGAAGTGGCCCTCATCGACCTGCTGCCGGCGAGAGGTCTCATCGAGCTCGACCACGCGTGCCCGCGCGTCGTCGTAGAAGTCCGCGGGGGGCTCGTTGAACGCCAGGTGACCGTTGACCCCGAGCCCGCAGAGGACGACGTCGAAGGGTTCCTCTCCCATGAGCTCAGCATAGGCGTGCGCGGACTCCTCGGGTCCCGCTGTCACGTCGATGCGGTAGAACCTCGGGGATCTCAGACGCGAGATGAAATGGCGCTCGAGCCAGTTCCCGAATGCTTGCGGAGCGTCGTGGGCCAGGCCGAGGTAGTCGTCCATGTGGAAGAACTCGACGCGGGAGGCATCGAAGTCTTCCGCGGCGAGCGCCTCGAGAGTCGCGGACTGGCTCGGCGCCGCAGCGAGCATCACGCGGACACGATCCTTCGTGGCCAGGGCATCTCGCAGCAGTGCGCCGATATGAGCACCCGCGGCCTGCCCCATCTCCGTGGTGCTGGCGTGGACGTGAAGGTCAATGGGGTGGTTCATGATCGCCTTTCGATGCGGGATAGGAAGATGAGGGACCGGATGACGTGGAACGGGTCCTTGACCGGGAGCGCCACCACCTTATCCAGGGGGTGGCCGTCACGTCCTCGGACCTGGATCCACTCGCCCTGAGCGGGGTCGGGGAACGTGGCATAGGTGTAGTCGCTGATCCGGCGGTGCCACTGCGCCATGTCCTCGGAATATGGGCGGAGCAGCGCCGTGGTGTAGACCGATTCGGCGTGCACCCACCACAACTTGGTGTCCCAGGTGTCGTCCACGAGGGACTCATAGGGTGTGGGATGTGCCGGATCGAGCAGATCACCTCGGGGTGGGCCGCCGTCGGCGTGGGTGTAGCGCAGGATGCCGGAATCCCGCGCGTCCCAGCCGATGTCGAGAGCCCGCTGCCCGAGCCGGACCAGTCGCTGCCAGTGCGGTGACTCCCCCGACTGCTCCTGAGCATGAGCGATCATCCACAGTGCCTCGAGCAGGTGGCCAGGTGTGCGGTGCGTCCCGAGAAGGGCGTCTGCGCGCTGGGCGTCATCGGGGGCGAACTCCCACCAGGTGGGGTCGCCGAGGAATCCGTCAGGGCCGATCAGGAGTGTGAGGGCGCGTGTCCGCACGCCGTCGATCTCCTGCCAGAACGCTGCGGTCATCGGGCATGCCGAGCGGGCGCGGAGCATCTCCGCCGCCGTGTGCAGCAGGTTCATCGGACCCGCAAGGTCACGGAAACCGGCTGGCACCGGGTACGGCTCCGAGCGTGCAGTGCGCGCCTGCCAATCCGATTCCGCGCGATGCAGGATTCTCCCCGCCGCTCGGAGCCAGTCTTCGCCCTGGGCAGGGTGCACACGCGCGGCCGCACCGAGCCCCAAAGCGGCGAAGAGGTCCGCGAACACGCTCGTGGCCACGTCACCGCCGGGCTCCGCCGGGATCGGCCGGCCCTGCCGGCTGGTGAGGAATACTGTCCGGCCGTCCGCACGCACCGCGTGCTCGTAGAGGAAGGACGCCGTGCGCTTGGCGCGGTCCGTCCAGGCGACGACGTCGGCGTCGGCATCTGCGATGGTGCCGGCGGCGACCTCCTCGGCGAGCTCGGCGGCCAGCCAGGCCCAGCGCCCTTGGGACCAGGTGTACTTGTTCGTGGAGAGGAGGCTGCCGGCATTGTCGACGTTGGTGAACACTCCCCCGAGCTCGGCATCGACTGCCCGCTCGTTCCACCACGGCAGAATGTCCTGCTCCAGGTGCTCTTGCCAGCTACCGTTCATGAGATGTCCGCCTTTCTCGCGGAGAAGTGCGCGCATTCGGCCTCTGCGCACGCAGCCTGCGGGCGGTAGGCCCGCCTGCCTGGCCGGGACGGCACGCGTCTAGGCACGCTGGGAGCTTTCGACCGCATCGTCGGAGCCGAGCGACTCCACCAGAGCATCCCTCTCGGGGGTGTTCTCCGGCTTGATCAGGCCGATGACGACGAAGAGCACGATCGAGACGAGAACCGGCGTGGCCACCTCATAGGCGTCCCAGGCATCTCCCATAGTCTCCGCCAGCCCGCTGAGCAGATAGCGGTTCACGGCGAAGACGATCAGACCAGCCGCCCAGGACATCAGCGCCGCCGTGGGTCCGGACTTGCGGAACATCGGCAGCATACCCAGCAGCATCGGCACCGCGATAGGTCCCACGAGCGCTCCGAACCACGAGATGAGCAGGCCGAGCACCCCGCCGAACGAGTCGGAGGAGAAGGCGATGCCCATGGAGAGCGCGATGAACAAGAACGTGGTCAGACGGGCCCACACCAGCTCCTGCCGCGGCGGGAGGATTTCTTTGCCCCGCCTGAAACGGGGCATGATGTCGCGGACGACCACCGAGGAGATCGCGTTGGCGTCGGATCCGGTCATGGCCATCGTGTGGGCGAACATTCCGGCAAGAACGAGCCCGACGAGACCTGCCGGGAGAAGGTCCATCGACATGACCGCGTAGGACTGCTCCGGGTCCGAAAGACCCGGATACAGAATCGGAGCGGCCCACATGGGAACGAACAGGACGAGCGGCCAGACCAAGTAGAGCACGGCCGAGAGCAGCATGGACCGCTTCGCCTCATGCCCGTCACGGTTGGACATCAGGCGCATGGCGAGATTCCAGGTGCCTCCGTTGTAGGACAGCATGCTGATGACGATGTAGGCGAGGAAGAACCACATGGTCAGGTGCGCGTTGAAGGGCAGCGAGTGCTCCGGCGGGAGCTGGGACCACATGGTGAACGGAGTCGATGCGCCGTCGAGCCGGGCGCAGACGACCACCAGCATCACGATGGCCGCGAGAAATTGAATCACGAACTGGCCGAGGTCAGTCAGCACATCGGCCCAGATTCCGCCGATGGTCACATAGAACATCGTGACCCCGCCGACGAGCAAGATCCCCCACGGGATGCTGATCCCCGCGAACACGTAGAGCAGAATCGCCGACGCCGACCACTTCGCCGCCACATCGAAGATCTTCAGCCCGACGCCCGACCAGGCCAGGACCTGCTGGGTGGGGACATTGAATCTCGTGGCCAGATACTCCAGCGGGGAGACCACGCCGAGTTTCTCCCGCAGACGCGGCCACCTCGGAGCGAACACGAGCGCACCGACGAGACAGGCGATGGTGATGGAGATGGCCCACCAGATATAGACGGCGAAGCCCACCGTGTACGCCAGCGCTGCATATCCCACGAAGACTGCGGCCGAATACCCCGACATGTGGTGTGAAATCCCGCTCATCCACCAGGGAATCTTCCCCCCTGCCACGTAGAAGTCCGCGGCGTTCTTCACCCGGCGTTTGGCCCACCAGCCGATCCACACCATCACCAGGACATAGGCCGCGATGACCGCCCAATCGAGAAAACCCATGGTCGCTCCTTCGTTGTGTCGGAGACCTTCACCCAGCCTGTTCCGGGCTGCCCCCGTAGGTGTACGGCACTTTTGCATGCAAGCGTTTGCATCACAAGAGGTTCAGTGTTAAAGCTCCGCAGGGCACCTTTGACCGATTGTCTTGACTCAGCCCCCAGTGCGTGTGAGGCTCGGCAGAGTTATGTGATGTAGCGCACTCATTGCGACGGAAGTGAGGGGTCCCTATGCCGTTGGTCATCACTGCTCTCGGGGTCGCGCTGTTGCTCGTGCTCATCATGAAGCTCCGCGTGCACCCGTTCATCTCACTGGCCATCA
>DXGD01000215.1 GCA_019114115.1 Candidatus Nesterenkonia stercoripullorum | reverse complement strand
CTGAGCCCGAGCCGGCCCCCGAGCCGGAACCGGAACCAGAGCCGACTCCAGAGGCGGAGCCTACGCCGGAGCCTGAGCCTGAGCCGGAACCTGAGCCTGAGCCTGAGCCAACTCCAGAGCCGGAACCTGAGCCCGAGCCGGAGCCGGAGCCCGAGCCGGAGCCCGAGCCGGAGCCAGAGCCAGAGCCGAGCATCCCGTCGTTTGACAACCTCAGCTCAGGGCTCAAGGAGCTCATGGGTGAGGGTGCCGAGCTGGAGGCTAACTTCAGCGGGAGCGCAGCGGACTACTACCGTGCCGTGCTCACGAACTCCTCGCTGACCAATTCCGATGGCACTGCGTCCATGACGAAGATGCGCTGGCACGTCGACTACCTTCGCGCTCAGGCGGAACCGACACCAGAGCCTGAGCCCGAACCAGAGCCGGCGCCCGAGCCGGAGCCGGCACCTGAAGAGGCTGCCCCCGAGCCGACGCCAGAGCAGCCCAGCCCCGAGCCTGCTCCAGAGGAAGAGGCGCCTGAGCCTTCGCAGCCGGACCCGGGCTCGGGAACAGTGCCGGCCGGTGACAGCAGTGCCGCCGAGATCGCTATCTCTTGGGCATTGGAACAGGCCAACCGTCCCGATACCAGCTATGTCCTCGGCGCTAACGGGCCCAACGCGTTCGATTGCTCCTCGCTGACGCAGCAGGCCTTCGCGCAGGCCGGGATTTCTATCGGCCGGACGACGTGGGACCAGTACGCCAACGGTTCCGCTGTCCCCTTCGATCAGAAGCAGCGCGGTGACCTGATCTTCTGGGGCGAGGGCTCCAATGTGCACCATGTCGCAATCTACCTGGGCAACGGGCAGATCGTGGATGCACGCAACCCCTCAGTCGGGCTGACGACCGGTTCCATCTGGGGTTCACCTAACCCCGTGGTCCGCCGCCTCGGCTGATCTTGACGGTGTGGGGCCGGCATTGCTGGCCCCACACCGTCCTCTCGAAAACCTCCCCAGGCGCTGATCCTCACCAGCACCTGACGGTCGGTAATACGTTGAAGGCCCCCGGGATTCGGACACCGGGGGCCTTCAACGTGCGCTGCGCATTATCACCTGGCGAGCCTAGGGGCCGTCGAGCATCGGCCCGAATTGCTCCCGGTTCCGCAGGCGCCGGTCCTCTCGCTCCGGGACCACCATGAGCGGTCCTCCCGCATGCTGGAGGACGCCTTGCGAGGTCGAACCGAGCAGCATCCCCGCGAATCCTCCGCGGCCACGCGTACCCAGGACAGTGAGCTGGGACTTCTTCGTCTCCTGGACAAGCACATCGACTGCGGTGCCGTCGATCACCTGGCTCGTCATCGGAAGATCCGGGTAGTGGCTGAGCAGCCACTGGCGGCCGGCCTCGAGCCGTTCGCGCAGCTGCTCCAGTGCTCCTTCGTCACTGACCCTCGTGGGAATCCACACCAGGGTCGCCCCCACCGGAGGCAGGGCGCAGACGATCCGGAGCTCCGTCTTGCGCTCCACAGCCTCCCGCGCGGCCACCAGCGCAGCCAGGCGCCCGTACTCCGACCCGTCGATGCCCACTGCTACCGGCCGCTTGTCGTGGGACCCTATGGGGTGAGCGCCCTCTGCAATCAGCTCCGGCGGAGCTGCTGTCCCGGGCTCCGGCTCTGCCGGGCTGGACGAGACGATCGGAATCGCCCCCGTCGCCGTGGTGACCGCGTTGGACTCCTGAGCGGAGAACTTCAGCGGGACGACCACAGTGGGACATGAGGCGTGTGCAGGAAGGGCCGAGGAGACGGACCCGAGCATTCGACCGAGGAAGCCACCGCGGCCACGGCTGCCGACGACCAGCACGTCAGCATCCTGCGAATAGTCCAGGAGCACCCCGGCAGGGTCCCCCGACTCCACGCGGAACGATACTTTGCCGGGGAAGTCACGCAGGAACTCCTTGGCCTGCGCTACGACCTTCTCCGACCCTTGGCGCAGCGCCGAGTCATCCATCAGCGCATAACCGCCGTCCATCGATGAGGCGGCGAATGCCGGTAAGGCGTAGGCCGTGACCACGGTCAGCGGCAAGTCGCGTCGATACGCCTCGGCGGCAGCCCAATGGGCTGCCCGCAAGGACTGCTCAGAGCCATCGACCCCGGCTACGACGCCGAACGCCGATACCCGCGAGGAACTGGAACTCTGCACTGAGTCGGACATGTGCACCTCCTAGGTTGTGCTTCATCGTAACGGGTGCAAGCCCGCTCATTCGAGCACTACTGCCGTGGAGAAGAATGTTGCACCCGATCTGTGACCACAGACCAGCCGAACCTCGCTCACGACACGATGATCATCCCCACGATGGCGGCACTCATCAGATTGGCCAGAGTACCGCCGGCTACCGCTCTCAGCCCAAGCTGCGCGATATCCGAACGACGGTTCTTGGCGATCATGCCCAGCCCGCCGAGCAGGATGGCCAGCGACGAAAGGTTGGCGAAGCCGGTCAGCGCGAACGTGATCACCGCTGCCGCCTTCGGCGAGAAGCTGTCGACCTGCGGGCCGAAGTCGGCGAAGGCGACGAATTCGTTGAGCACGATCTTCTGCCCCAGGAAACTGCCCGCAGAGACAGCTTCACCCCACGGAACACCAACTACCCACATCACGGGAGCGAAGATGTAGCCGAGAATGCCCTCAATCGTCACACCGTCCAGGCCGAACCACCCGCTGACTCCTCCGACCATGACGTTGAGCAGAGCGATGAGTGAGATGAAGGCCAGCAGCATCGCGCCGACGTTGGCCGCCAGCTTCAGGCCGTCCGAAGCGCCCCGCGCGGCGGCGTCGATGACATTGCGCGCCGGCTCCTCATCCGGATCCGCGCTCGCCACGTTCGCGGCCGGCTCCGCTGGTTCTACCGGAGTCTCGGATGTCTCTGCCGGGACATCGGACGGAGCCCCCGGGCGCTCACGCAGCGTCACAGCGCCCTCCGCCGAATCCTGCGACTCGGCACCTTCGCTGCGGGTGTAGCGTGCTCCTCCCATCGCTGAACTGTGCGTGGAGGAGAGAGCCTCCGCTTCCTGCTTCTCCGTCACCGCCGCATCCCGCTCACCGTAAGAACCTGCGGGGACGATGATCTTGGCCATCAGCAGGGCGCCAGGAGCGGCCATGAAGCACGCCGCAATGAG
>DXGD01000017.1 GCA_019114115.1 Candidatus Nesterenkonia stercoripullorum | reverse complement strand
GAACAGTCCGAAGACCTTGCCGCTGCTCATGCCGAGCGCCTTCATCAGGCCGATCTCACGTGTGCGCTCCTGCACCGACATCAGCAGCGTGTTGACGATGCCGAACGAGGCCGCCAGCAGCGCGATGAGGGCGAAGCCGCTCAGCACCCAGGTGACGGTGTTGATGACGCCCTGGATGGCGCCAAGCTGATCCTCGAGTGTCATGCCCATCAGCCCGTTGTCGGAGAGCTCGCTCTTGAGCTCATCCTCGTGAGCTGCGAGGTCGTCGACTTCTACGGTGGCCATGATGTAGGAGTCGCTCTGCTCCCCCTCATATCCGTCGGTCTGGATCTCGTACAGCGCATCGTTCAGCTCGTTCGAAGGCATCGGCTGCCCGCCGACCCCGCTGATGGCCTCTTCGCTGACACCGACGATTTCGGCCTCGACAGTGTCCTGATCGCCGACGACGTTGCTGATGCCGACCTGCACGGTCTCACCCAGGACATCCTCGGGATCGTCGGCGTCGAAGACGGAGATCCACTCCTCGGGGATGGTCATCTCCATGGACTCCCCGTCAGGCTTCTCACCGGCGGCCAACTCCATGGCTCCCATGTCGGCGGGCGTACCCAGCTGGTTCAGCTGGAACTGGTCACCGTCGGAGTTTTCCAGGAAGTCCGGGGAGACGGAGACCATCGGCTCCACCGAGGTGACGTGGTCCAGCCCCTCAATGGTCTCGATATCGCTGTCGGAGAGCATGCTCATGCCCGTGAAGGCATCCGCGGAGGATGCCTCTTCCGGGTCATACTCCGGAGGGCCATCGCTTTGCTGCCCTTGTTCCGATTCGGCCCCGGCGGCCTGGACGTAGAGCTCGCCCTCATCGCCGAAGCCAGCGACCATGTCGTCGACATAGTTGTTGATTCCAGCGCCCAACCCCGATGTCAATGTCAGGGTGAAGGCACCGATCACGATCGCGATCACAGTGAGGAAGGTCCTCAGCTTCGAACGCATCGTGTTGCCCAGTGCTGTGCGTGAGACGTCGAGAGCTCTCATGCTTCTCCCTCCTGAGTAGTCGCGGTGGGCACGTCCCCCTGAGGCGCGTGTCCACCGGAGGTGGCCGGACCTGAGCCATCGGCCTCGGGGCCGGCGGTCGCGCCGGTGTCATCATTGCTGACGATCTCGCCGTCCTGCATGAACAGGCGACGCTCGCACTTAGCGGCGAGGTCCTCGTCGTGGGTCACGACGACGAGGGTGATGCCGTGCTCGCGGTGGAGGTCGAAGAGGATGTCCTCCACGATCTCCGAAGTCGCGGAGTCGAGGTTGCCAGTCGGCTCATCGGCGAAAAGCACTTTCGGGCTGTTCACCAAAGCCCGGGCGATGCAGGCGCGCTGCTTCTGGCCGCCCGAGAGGTCCTTCGCCTTGTTCTTGGCCTTGTCGGCCATTTCGAGCTGTTCCAGCACGTCCATCCCGCGCCGGTTGCGCTCTGCTTTGCCCAAGCCGCTGATCTTCAACGGCAGCGTGACATTCTCCAACACGGTCTGGTTCGCGTTGAGGAAGAATTGCTGAAAGACGAAGCCGAACGTTTCGTTGCGCAGCCTGGAGATGCGCTTCGGTTTGAAGCGGCTCACCGGCTCGCCTCCCAATGCCACCACACCTGAGGTGGGGGCATCCAGCAGGGCGAGCAGGTGCATAAGAGTCGATTTGCCGGAACCGGATTTGCCCACGATGGCGACTGACTCGCCCTCATGGATCTCAAAGGTCAGGCCTTTGAGCGCATCGAACCGAGAGGCGCCCTTGCCATAGACCTTGACCAGGTTCTCGGTCTCGAGAACTGGAGCTGACATCTGATGAACCTTTCCTGCGCTTAAGCATGGTCTGTGCCTGGTGTTCTCACCATGGATCATTCTTCCGGAGTACGCCGATGAATTCATCGCCCCTGAGGATGACCTGAAGCGTTGTCAGTGTGATCTATACCCCATCACCCTGCGCGAACACCTCTGGTCAGTAGATAGTGCGCTCCGTAAACTACCTCTCATGCCCCTGTCCCCCGAAAGTACTAGCCTTGCGCCGGATCTCAGCATCGATTCAGCCATCCAAGCCCGAGAGCTGACCAAGCGTTACGGGAACTTCGCTGCCGTCGATGGGATCGACTTCCATGTGACGCGCGGGGAGGCCTTCGGCTTGCTGGGCCCCAATGGCGCGGGCAAGTCGACCACGATGCGGATGATCGCCGCCGTCGCCTCTCGCACCTCTGGCACGATTGAAGTCGCGGGGCTCGACCCTCAGGTGCACGGCCCCGAGGTGAGGGCGCGCCTCGGCGTCATCCCGCAGCAGGACAATCTCGATGAAGAGCTCACCGTGCGGGAGAACATCATCATGTACGGGCGCTACTTCGGACTGCCCCGGCGCTACCTGCTGGACAAGGCCGATGAGCTTCTGGAGTTCGCTCAACTCACTCACAAGGCGAAAGCTCGCGTCGAGAGCCTCTCCGGTGGGATGAAGCGACGCCTGACCATCGCTCGATCCCTCGTCAATGAGCCCGAGATCCTGCTCCTCGATGAGCCCACCACAGGTCTCGACCCGCAGGCCCGGCACATCCTGTGGGATCGGCTGTTCCGGCTCAAAGAGCGCGGCACCACCCTGGTGCTGACGACCCACCACATGGATGAGGCAGAGCAGCTGTGCGATCGGCTGATCGTCATCGATCACGGGCGGATCATGGCTGAAGGGTCCCCCTCGGAGCTCATCCGGGATCATTCAACCCGGGAAGTCCTGGAGATGCGCTTCGGCATGGACCGCAATGCTGAGCTGGCCACTGCCTTGGAAAGGGATCTGGGCGCAGCTGCGGGGCTGGGGTTCCAGCGCGTGGAAGTCCTGCCAGACCGGCTCCTGGTCTACGCCGAAGACGCCGAGTCCGCCCTCAAGCATCTGCATCTCGGCGGCCATAAGCCGGTCACCTCCCTGGTGCGGCGGTCCTCACTGGAAGATGTCTTCCTGCGACTGACCGGTAGGAGCCTCGTTGACTGAGGCAGCCACACAGCACAGCGACCTTCCGCATAAAGTTCAGGACAAGGATCAGCTCGCCGCCGGGGTGCGCCGGTTCGGTGCTCTCTACCACGCTGAGCACACGCTCCGCGGAATGCGGGCCTACGCCGTCGTCATCCTGGGCAGCTCGATAGGCCAGCCGCTCATGTACATCCTCGCCATGGGGCTGGGGCTGGGTGTTCTGGTCGGAGACGAGGCGGCTTTCGCCCAGGCCGGCGCGGACAGTTATCTGATGTACATCGCTCCGGCGATTCTCGCCTCGACGGTGGCGATGTCGGCGGGGATCGAGTTCACTTTTCCGGTGCTGGAGAAGTTCAAATGGCGACGGATCTTCTTCGGCGCGCAGGCGTCTCCTCTGACCCCCACGCAGATCGCCACCGGGCACATCATGGCTGTCTGCGTGCGGTTCGTCGTGCACTCTGTCATCTTCCTGATCGTGCTGCTGGCTTTCGGCGCGCTGTCCAGCCCGTGGGCGTGGCTGCAGGTCTTCACGGCGATGCTCGGCGCATTGGCCGTGGGTCTGCCGATCATGGCCTATATGGCCTCGCTGAGCGAGGAGCGGGGCCATGCCGCGCTGGTCCAGCGCTTCGTCATCATGCCGCTGTTCCTGTTCTCCGGGACGTTCTACCCGCTGAGCAATCTGCCCGCCGGGCTGCAGGTGATCGGCTGGATCTCCCCGGTGTGGCACGCCAATGAGCTCGGCCGTGCCGCGGCCTTCGGCTACCCGCTGTCCGGCGGGATGATGGCAGTGCATCTGGGCTACCTGATCGCGGTCACGGTGCTGGGCTGGCTTCTCGTCCGACACGTGTTCATCCGCAGGCTGGGCCTTTCGGAGTGGCCCGGGCGGACTCCCGGGGAGCGTTCCCGGCTGGCACGCGAGGCCAAGCTCGAAGCCCGCGAGCTGCAGACTCACGAGGCACCAGCGTTCACCCCACAGGTGCGCGTCAGGCACGGGTTCGCCGCGAACTACTACTCCGGCAACATCCGGGCGGTGTTCTCCCGCGGCATGGCGGCCATCCGGAACAACCGCGGCGTCATCTTCATCTCAGGCTTCCTGGAGCCTGTCCTGTTCCTGACCTCGTTCGGTCTGGGCATATCGCCGATGATCGCCGAGGTCAACGCAGGCGAGGGCGGCTCGATGAGCTACGCCGCGTTCATCGCTCCGGCCCTGCTGGCCGTCTCCGCGATGAACGGCGCCGTCTTCGACTCCACCTGGGGCGTCTTCTTCAAGCTCAAGATCACCAAACTGTACCGCTCCATGATGGCGACGTCACTGGGACCGCTCGACGTCGCACTGGGCGAGATTCTGCTGGCGTTGTTCCGCGGCGGGATCTACGCACTGGGATTCCTCGCTGTACTGGTCCTCTCCGGCCTGGTCAGCCCGGTCAGCGCAGTAGTGATGTGGGTGACGGCGCTGTTCATCGCCTGGGGCTTCGCCTCCGTGGGCATGGCGGTGACCTCCTTCATGACGCGATTCCAGCAGATGGACTGGATGATGATGATCCTGATCCCGATGTTCCTGTTCTCCGCGACGCTGTTCCCGCTC